>NZ_JAKJST010000023.1:0-142546 GCF_050337275.1 Vibrio wakamikoensis
CTCTTCTCCATGGACAAATGGCGATACAGAGACATCCCAACAACACTCCAAACCATCATTTCCATTGGTAACCTTCGTCTGCGAATAGTCGTAATTCCTGTATCTTCCAAACACTGGGAAATGAGTTCTGGAGAAAGCAGATCAGATAAACCCGAAAGTTGCTCTGCAGAGAATTGATGAACTTGGTTAAGAGCCTGTCTTAAAAACATAAAAAAAATCCGAGTGCATTGAATACACTCGGATTTTGACACTTTGAATGGATCGTTCAACCGATCATTTAGTTGTTAACTGATCGGCATTAGGCTGTCTCAGCCTGCTTTTTTATTGGATGAAGCCTTACCGCCTGTAATTAGCGTGAAGGGTGATTGAGGATGTGGTCTTCCCAATCAACAACATCAATTTCATACACGACTTTGTTGCGAACACTTTCGCCTGCTGCGTGCATCGCTGACTTGGAGCCAGTAATTAGAGGATGCCACTCTGGGATCGATTTACCTTCTGAAAGCAAACGGTAAGAGCAAGTTTCTGGTAACCAATTGAACTCGCTAATTTTATCGCGTGTTAGCTTCAAGCACTCTTCGCCTGATTCAAAACGATTCGGGTAGTCTTTGCACGAGCACGTTTTGCTGTTGAGCCAACTGCAAGCTACGTTGGTGTAGTAGACTTCATCGCTATCTTCATCCATGAGTTTATGCAGGCAACATTTACCGCAACCGTCACATAGAGATTCCCATTGTGATTCGCTCATTTCTTCAAGTGGCGTGGTTTCCCAAAACGCATTGCTCATTCGTGTTACCCTTTTCATCATTGGAGGCGTTTTATACCTCTAGAGGCTAAAAACTGCAAGCATTGATGCATGATTCACATATGTACAATTCTAGCGCATCTGGTAAACTCGCCGCCTTCATTATCGAGGGTGTTAAGATGGATTGTCGATTAGGCTGCGGTGCGTGTTGTATCGCCCCAAGTATTTCTTCTGCTATTCCAGGCATGCCAAAAGGCAAGCCAAGCGGCGAGCGCTGCGTTCAACTTGATGACAACAACCTTTGCAAACTGTTTGGAAAACCCGAGCGCCCTAAAGTTTGTCTGAGTTTCAAAGCTTGTCCAGACGTCTGTGGTGACAGTGATCGTGCCGCTATGGACAATATCTTTGAGCTCGAAAGGCTCACATAACCGTTTTTATCCGTTGTTTTAAAGCTAATTTCCATCCGAGATTCGCGATTTTCACCAAATAGACTATTGTCAGATAAACCTCCCATGCACAAGGTATCTGAAATGAACAAGTATTTGGCAGAGTTGTTTGGCACATTTTGGTTAGTACTTGGCGGCTGTGGCAGTGCAGTATTAGCTGCAGCCTTCCCCGATGTTGGTATTGGCTTACTCGGCGTATCCTTCGCCTTCGGTTTAACCGTCTTAACCATGGCCTTTGCCATCGGACACATTTCTGGTTGCCACCTAAATCCCGCAGTGAGTATTGGTTTATGGGCTGGCGGGCGTTTCGAAACGAAAGAGCTAGTGCCGTACATCGTGGCTCAAGTTATTGGTGGCGTTTTGGCTGGCGGCGTGCTTTATGTTATCGCTTCCGGGCAAGCCGGCTTTGATGCGGTAAGCTCAGGTTTTGCTTCCAATGGCTATGGCGCACACTCTCCAGGACAATACTCTCTCACCTCAGCACTGGTCACCGAAGTAGTGATGACAGCCATGTTCCTGCTGGTCATTATGGGGGCGACCGACAGTAGAGCACCACAAGGTTTCGCTCCGATTGCCATTGGTCTTTGTTTAACCCTTATCCACCTCATTAGTATTCCGGTCACCAATACCTCTGTTAACCCAGCAAGAAGTACCGGTGTTGCGCTGTATGTTGGGGATTGGGCAGTTGCCCAGCTTTGGCTATTTTGGGTCGCGCCTATCATAGGGGCCATCATAGGTGCCTGGATCTATCGCTCACTTATCAGTAATAACAGTGAATAGACCGGCATACAGAATCAACAACAGATTAAGGTTACCTAGATAACCGATACAGAAAAGGCGCGATAATTCGCGCCTTTTTATATAGAGTCGTTTGCACAATTGCTTAGATCTTTTGAATTGCTTAGATCTTTTGTCGTCCCATAAGAGAGTGCGACAGGGTTGTGCCATCAACAAGTTCAAGCTCACCACCTACCGGAACGCCATGAGCGATGCGGCTAGCTGACACTTGGTGTTCATGACAAAGCTCTGCAATGTAGTGTGCAGTGGCTTCACCTTCTACTGTCGGGTTAGTTGCAAGAATCACTTCTCCAATATCACCCTGTCGTAAACGGTAATCCAATACATCTAATCCAATATCGCTTGGTCCAATACCGTCTAATGGCGACAAGTGCCCCATCAGAACAAAGTAACGACCAGAAAACTGTCCGGTTGCTTCCACTGCTGCGATATCCGCAGGGCTTTCTACAACACACATTTGACCATTTTCTTTGCGTTTTGGGTTACTGCAAATATGGCAAACTTCTTCTTCAGTAAAGGTTCTACATTGCTGGCAGTGACCGATTTCAGTCATGGCACTTGAGAGTGCGTCCGCCAACTGTAAGCCACCTTTTCGGTCACGCTGTAACAAATGAAAGGCCATGCGTTGTGCAGACTTGGGACCAACCCCAGGTAAGCATCGCAAGGCCTCCATCAAATGCTCCAGCATATGGCTAGTTCGCATTAATTACGTCTCTAATCTTCCAATTAGAACGGCATTTTCATGCCAGGTGGAAGTTGCATACCACCCGTTACTGACGCCATTTTTTCCTTTTGAGTTTCCTCAACACGACGAGCTGCGTCGTTGAATGCTGCTGCAATCAAGTCTTCTAGCATCTCTTTGTCGTCTTCCATTAGACTTTCGTCAATTTCAACACGACGTGTGCTGTGGCTACCAGTGATAGTCACCTTAACAAGGCCAGCACCAGACTCGCCAGTTACTTCCATGTTCGCGATTTCTTCTTGAAGCTTTTGCATGCGGTCTTGCATTTGCTGGGCTTGCTTCATCAGGTTGCCCATACCACCTTTACCAAACATAGGTTTCTCTCGGTTTATTCATGTTTCAATTAATAACATGGGGTCTCATTCATCAAATGCAACCCCTGCTCACCGACAATCCCTGTACCCATTGAGTACAAATCACGTCGCCAAGCGACTTATAACGGTCGAATGCTTTCTTCGTCCAGCTGCGCGGAAAAACGCGTCAACATGAACTGCACATTGGGATCCGTTTGTAGGCTTTGCGCTGCATCCGAGAGTTTTTGCTGATACAAATTCTCACGAAGCTCAAGCGGCGTTATGCCTTGCTCAGAGATCTCAATGGACAAATGACACTCTTGTTGTAGTAAGACATTTAACCCAGCAAGTAGTTCGGATTGGTTTTTATCCGAGTTCAAGTGCGCGTGGGTGGGTCTTAATCCAAGCTGAATCGAAGTACCATCGATAGCGTAAACTGAGTTGAGTGCGAGTTGCTGAACTAACTTACCTACTTCCAGCTTCTCAATCATCTCCGCCCACTTATCTTGGACAGCAGCCTCTTCGGTCAAACGCTTTGCCATCTCAGGCGTTTTCTCGTGCTCAAGTGCTTTCTTTAGCGTCGACGGTTTAATCGTCGGCTCACTCTTTTGCAAAGTTGCATTATTCGAAGGTCGCCACTGATAGGGCTCACTCGAAGTCGGTTGTTGCACTTGTGGCGCTGCGACATCTGACACCGGAGCCGAGCTTTGGACACGACCCTGAGTACGCATTGCAACTCGCTCTAGTACGGAGCTTGGTTCAGATGACGCTTTAGGCTTTTTTGCAGGAGTCGCTCCTGAGCTTTGCGGATTCTGCCCACCAGCCTGTCTACGAGAGCGAAGCTGATGACGTAGACCACCTGCAGCAGGACGAGCACTGGTATTTTGCGAACCACCACTTGGTGCTGGCGCGCTTGCTGATTGCCCTTGCGGTGGTACTGGCTGATTCTGCGAGGGATGAGCCACAGGCGATGATTGCTGTGGATACCCTTGCGGTGCACTTGGCGGCTGAGAAGAACTCATTTGCGAGGTATCAATGTACGGCTCAGGCCCTTCATCATACTGAGGAATAGAACCCGCATACTGTGGCGCGCTTTGAGTATGTGACATTGGTGGTGTCGACATGGTTTCTACCGGTGCAGTCTGAGGTGGCGCCAGATTGACATTCGTAGCAGGTTGCACAGATTGTGGCTGCATTGGTTGTGACGGCACGTGTTTTGAAGACACTGCTTTTGAAGATTCTTCTTTTGAAGACAAGGTCGCTGCGGTTATTTCACTCGCTTGCAATTCAGTCACGGGTCTAAAGGCCAGCATTCTTAGCAAGGTCATTTCCACCGCAACACGCTGCGACGGTGAGAATGGCAGATCTTGGCGGCCTTTAAGGGCAATCTGGTAGTAAAGCTGCACATCTGTGGCAGGCAACACTGTCGCAAGATGACGAACTTTGTCTCCGTCAGCGACTTCTCCATCCACACTGGTTGGTAGTGCTTGAGCCATAGCGATACGATGCAGCTGTGTCGCTAACTCAGAAAGCAGAATGTCCCAATCAACGCCGTTGTCGGCTAGAACTGATAACGTCGCCATCACTTGCTGTGCATCGCCTGTGACAATTGAGTCAAGCAGTTGCAGAGCTTGTGCGGTGTCCAAAGTGCCGAGCATTTGGCTCACCACTTCTGTAGTAACATGGCCATTACCAAGCGCAATGGCTTGATCGGTCAGACTCAACGCATCACGCATACTGCCATCAGCGGCATGAGCAAGCAGCGACAAGGCTCTGTGCTCCTGCTCAACTTGTTCATGGCTCAGCACATGCTCTAGCTGTTGGTGAATGTTATCAACGGTAATCGGCTTTAGATGGAACTGCAGACAGCGTGACAAAATGGTCATCGGCAGTTTCTGAGGATCCGTCGTCGCCAGAAGGAACTTCACGTACTCTGGTGGCTCTTCAAGCGTTTTCAAAAGCGCGTTAAAGCTATGACGAGACAGCATATGCACTTCGTCAATTAAGTAAACCTTGAAACGGGAGCGTGCTGGCTTGTACTGAACGTTGTCCAGTAATTCACGAGTATCTTCTACCTTAGTGCGAGATGCGGCATCGATTTCTAATAAATCAACGCTGCGACCTTCATCGATCTCTTTACAGCTCGAACATTCACCACAAGGCGTTGCCGTAATGCCAGTTTCACAGTTCAAACCTTTGGCAAACAAACGACCAATCGTCGTCTTACCCACACCACGCGTGCCGCTAAACAGGTAAGCGTGATGAAGTCGGTTCTGGTCTAGCGCATTCTCAAGAGCAGTCAGGACATGAGTCTGTCCTACTACTTCAGAAAACTTCTTTGGTCGCCATTTTCTGGCTAACGCGAGATAACTCATGAGGCGTCCTAATTAGTGGCCTTCAAATTCACACAGACTGTATACGTCGATACCCAGCGCTTCAAGACGTTTGTCACCACCAATTTCTGGTAAGTTGATAACAAAAGCAGCGTGTGCAACTTCACCACCTAATTGGCGAATAAGTTTTGTTGTTGCTTCGATTGTGCCGCCGGTTGCCAGTAGATCGTCTACCATCAACACTTTGTCACCTTCAACAATAGCATCTGTATGAATTTCTAGTGTGTCCATGCCGTACTCTAGCTCATATGACTGCGCCACAGTTTCGCGAGGCAATTTACCTGGCTTGCGAACAGGAACAAAACCTAACCCTAGTTCAAGTGCTAGTGGCGCACCAAACAGAAAGCCGCGAGCTTCTGTACCAACAATTTTAGTAAAGCCTTGGTCTTTGTACTTCTCTACCAATAGCTCAATTGTCGCTTTGTAGGCTGCTGCATCTTCCATCAGACTGGTTACATCACGGAACAGGATCCCTGGTTTTGGGTAATCTGGAATACTTTTGATGCTTGCTTTAATAAGGGAAATTTTGTCGATAGTCATAGTATTGATCTCTGGAAAGGTCTTTGGGTGCCTGTCGTTCAGAGTACGGGTCTTGGCATGTCACCGCCGAAAAATGGCAACAACAAGCTAGATACGTTCATTCTGTAAGGTATTAAGTAAAACGCCCACATTTAAAGTGGGCACACAACCTTCTAATGTTAGTGATTTTCGTGGTGTTCAGCAACGGGCGGTTTCACAGGAATCCGCAAAAAGAAGACAAAAGTGACCACAAACACCGTCAACAGCATAAGTTTTAACCAAAGCGGTTTAACGACAAAGATAGATATTGAGAAGCTAGCAACAATAAGCATTGCACCTCGGCGCTTAACAGTTTTCGTTACGCAGCGATCTTGTTCCCAATCGGTGATGATAGGGCCTAATTTGGGATGCGATTGCAGCCATTGATGGAAGGCAGGACTACCACGAAAAAAACACGCACTAGCCAAAAGGAGAAAGGGGGTCGTTGGCAATAGAGGAAGGGCTATTCCAACCACACCCAAAACTACAGAAATAGTACCCACTGTGTTCCACATTAAGCGCTTTACAGTGGTCAAATTTTTTATGGTCAAAAACCTGCGTATCCGTTCATTACTCTGATCCAAGTCAGAGTAGCGGGAAGTGTTGGGATTAGCAATGCGGCGATAAAGCCTAGAAAGTAAAAAATGTTGTAAGGTTCTTTGAATTCTTGATCTGACATGACTCTTGCTCTTAGATTGGGCTAAAATTCAGCTCTTGAACTGGGCTAAAACGTGTACGAAAAAGGGAGGCAATTGCCTCCCGAAGCGTTAACATTTTTACTATAACTCAATTACAACCCGTCAAAAACCGAGTAATTGTAGGGGTATTGTTGCCCCTTAAAACGAGCGATTACACCATCAAACCAATATCCCAACTAAAGCTGCTGGATCCAACTCGACTCATCGTCAACTTACCCGATTCTTGAAGCGCGAGATCTTTGGTCATGAAATTACTCAAGCAATTATCGCCCAATCGTCGCCCTCCTGCGATGTTAAACTGTGCCTGGCCGTTATCCCATCGACAACCTAGACCCGCTGGCAATATAGACACCGAGCCTTCAGCAAGATCGATGGTGCCAAACAAGGCTTCTACAGTACTGGCTCCTCTGGCGCATGCCATGCCTTTTTCTAAATTACGTGCCAAACCTTTCAAATCAATGGAGTTATGCTGTAAGCGACGTACATAATCATCAAACAAAGTCCGAACCAGCAAGGTACTTGCCACGCCTCCTTGGTCGGCGGAATCGGCATCGACTAAATAGAAAGCGAGCTGCCCACTCATCAACCAACTGTAATCAAACACCAATGGCAAACTGGTCGTGGACTGCAGCAAGCGATAGCTACTACGCCAAGCTCCCAGCGATGAGTCTTTCTCCGGAAGCAGCGCTGTAAGTAACTCTCTTGCTGCATTTGGATTTTGCTGTAAGTAATCCAAGTGCCAATGAAGCTCTTGTTCCTGCTGCTCACTATCACTGCCATCCTCGTCCAACCGGAACCAACGGCTGACAAAGTCGGATTGCTCGGCAGTACTTGAGCTCTCTTCTAGTACAACCTCTATAGCTTCAGCGAGATAGCGATAATCGCTGAGCGGTTTGGTTAGAAAATCTTTCACTCCCATTCTCAGCGCTTTGGCTACATCGCCCATATCCCCTGTAGCGGAAATCACGATCACTGGCAGTGACGGATACTCCACTCTCACCTCTTCGGTGAACTCCATGCCTGTCAAAAGCGGCATAGCTAAGTCGCAAAGAACAAGATCAGGCTGAACCTCACCTAGCATTTTGAGGGCTTCGAGGCCATCTCCAGCCTCAACAACTTGGTGACCAATCGCTTCCAGGAACTTTCTGGTTACACTTCTAAATACTGGGTCATCGTCAACGACCATCACCCTAGCACTGTGTTGCTGCTCGATAGCCACAGCAACTTGACTGTCAGTTTTAGACATAAGACTACGCCTCACAAATTCCATTGAGCGTGTAATTGTTATTATTTTTGGTTTACATCAAACGTCGTATCGTAAGGAAACGCTACAATGATGCAATTCATTGACTATTGAAAACAGGACATACTCCGTTCCTGAGTACTTTAACTGTAGGCAGAAATCCACTTTTATACAAATGCCCCCAATTGTGGCATTATCTTGTGTTCTCGGTTTTGCTATAAAAGTGTCCAATTCGCTGATTTCCCCGTACTTAATATCTAAATACGCGAAATTTCTTGAGAGGGTCTGACTGAAAACCCGGTGGCTTTTCCAAGTTTTGGACTATATTAAAAACCAATAATTACAAATAGTTGAATATATGAAACTCGATGATCTAAATCTGTTCCGACTTGTTGTGGAAAATGGGAGTTATACAGCAACTTCTCGTAAGACCATGATACCTGTTGCAACAATCACTCGACGCATTCAGGCACTAGAGGATTCGTTGAACCTTCGCTTGCTCAATCGTCATGCGCGAAAACTGTCACTGACTGAAGCGGGCGAACGCTTTTACAATGAGTGCTCACCTTTACTGCAACGACTAACCTCTGCGTCAGAAGAAATTGCCGACGAGTGTAAAGGGGCATCGGGTAAACTGAAGATTTCCTCACCATCGAACCTCACTAAGCGTTTGATGATGCCTATGTTCAATGACTTTATGGCTCAGTACCCAGACATCAGCCTTGATTTGACCATGAGCAATCACGCAGATCAACTTGACCCGACTGAGTGGGATGTCATTTTCCGCGTTGGACCGCAGCGCGACTCTAGCCTCATCGCTCGCAAACTCAGCACAGTCAAAGATGTCTTAATCGCAACGCCTGAGTACTTAGCCAAATATGGCGAGCCTAAGCACGCTGAAGAGCTCTCATCTCATCGACTACTCAAAGGTGCACCACTGATTAAATGGCAACTTAAGAACGTCAGTGGCGAGTCCATCATCAACAATACTAAAGCTCGATTTGAAGCTAACAGCCTCAATGTAGTGCGTCGTGCCTGCTCCGCTGGACTGGGTATTACCTTGATGCCAGATGTGATGATTCAAGAGCACATCGACAACGGTGATTTGGTGCGAATTTTGCCAGAGTGGAGCTCCAACCCGCGTGACATCTACATGCTCTACAACCACAAAGATCATTTACCCGAAAAAGTGCGTTTGTTTATCGATTTCGTCATCGATTACTCTCTTCACTAAGTTTCTAGACCATAATCGCTAGACAATAAAAAACCAGAGCCAAGGCTCTGGTTTTTTTGTGCTTCTTTTAGATAAGAGCGTCTTAGATGCCTTCGTTATGAAGCTCTAAGTTAGCTAAATCTTGCTGAATATCGCGCTGGACTTTTGTATCATCGTTACGCAATGAGTCAACGTAATCCAAGTACGACTGATCGATATCACCCGTCACGTATTCACCATTAAATACTGAGGCTTCGAACTGCTTAACATCTGGGTTACCTAGGCCTACCGCTTCCAAAAGATCTGGAACCGTTTGGTAGATTAGCGCATCGGCACCTATTTGCTTACAGATTGCATCATTATCACGGCCGTGAGCAATAAGCTCATTAGCACTTGGCATATCGATACCGTATACGTTCGGGAAACGAACTTCTGGCGCAGCCGAGACCATGTACACTTTGTTAGCACCAGAGTCACGAGCCATCTCAATGATCTGTTCTGATGTTGTGCCACGAACGATAGAATCATCGACTAACAGTACGTTCTTACCTTTAAACTCAGAACGGATAGCATTGAGTTTACGGCGCACTGATTTCTTACGCTGCTGTTGACCAGGCATGATGAAGGTACGACCGACGTAGCGGTTCTTAACGAAGCCTTGACGGTATGGTTTATCAATCGCTTGAGCGATTTGCAGTGCGATATCGCATGAAGTCTCAGGGATTGGGATAACAACATCGATATCAAGGTCAGCAAACTCATCTTTGATGCGCTCACCAAGCTTCTTACCCATTTCAACGCGCGCGCTGTATACCGAGATTTTATCGATAAATGAATCCGGACGAGCAAAGTAAACAAACTCAAAGATACATGGGTTTAGTTTAGGATTGTCTGCACATTGACGGGTGAATAGCTCACCATCAAATGTGGCGTAAATCGCTTCACCTGGCGCAACGTCACGGACAAAATCAAAGCCTACTGCATCCAGAGCAACCGACTCAGACGCGACCATGTATTCGGTTTTACCTTCAACTTCACGCTTACCTAAACATAGAGGACGGATACCGTTTGGATCGCGGAATGCAATCATACCGTGACCGATGATCATCGCCGCAACCGCATAAGCACCTTTAATGGCACGGTGAACATTAGTCACTGCGCGGAAAACGTCATCCGACGTCACGTTGCCTTTTACGGTATCAATTTCGTGAGCAAGAACGTTAAGCAGAACTTCAGAGTCCGATGTCGTGTTTACGTGACGACGGTCTTTTTCGAACAACTTTTCACGAACTTCGTGTGCGTTGGTGAGGTTACCGTTGTGTGCCAGGGTAATACCAAACGGAGAGTTTACGTAGAACGGTTGTGCTTCAGAAGCGCTAGAGCTACCAGCGGTAGGGTAACGAACATGTCCAATACCTACGTTACCTTGAAGGCGCTGCATGTGCTTCGCTTCAAAAACGTCTTTAACTAGACCATTCGCCTTACGCAGACGAAAACGATTGCTTTCTATGGTAACAATACCAGCGGCATCTTGGCCACGATGCTGTAAAACGGTCAAAGCGTCATAGATAGACTGATTCACAGGCGTTGAGCCAACGATTCCAACAATACCACACATGTCCTAATCCTCGATTTGCGACATTAGCTGACGCCGCTAAGCGCCAGACAAGAAACTAGAAGTTGCTTCGATGTGTTCAAAAAACGGCTCAATGACCAATTTAAAGTGTGGAACCAGTTCTGAGGTTTCCCACCACTCGCTGTTATTCAGCGTGGTAAAGGTATCAACAAAGAACAGTACCGCTGAGACGATAAGCACACCGCGCAAACCGCCAAATACGATACCAAGTACTCTGTCTGTACCCGAGAGTCCCGTTTTCTGAACCAACTGCCCTATGACATAGTTAATGAGAGCTCCGACAATCAAGGTCGCAACAAACAAGGCAGCGATAGCGGCGCCATTACGAAACATGTCGTCTTCGATATTAGAAAAGTACACCGCTAATTTTGCGTAGTACTGACTGGCGATAAAAAACGCGCCAAACCATATCAAAAGCGACATTGCCTCTTTGGCAAAACCGCGAACTAAACTGATCAAGGCCGATAGCCCAATCACACCCAAAATGACAAAATCTAACCAATTCATGAATTCTTCATCTCAAGTTGGCGCGCATTTTAACAGAAAAATGAGCGACGCAAACGTTTTCTTATGGATTTAGTGGCTTAAATTTGAGCAGTTGACCTCTAGAGCCGGTAATTTCCTCTAATTCAATCAACTGCTTCTCTAATTTACTTTTTGAAACATCTGGACCGATAATCACGCGAGTAAAGGCCTCTTCTTGCTTCACGTGAGCTTGATAACCGCGCTTCTGCAGATCTTTCACAAGTGCCGCAGCATTATCGGCATTTTTCAGTGCCATCAGCTGAATAATCCAAGCACTATCAGCGTAATCGTTACGCTCTGGTACCTCTTGCGCTGACACATTGACAATATCCGCTTCAGGCTCTTGAATGATCTCTTCGCCGACAGTAGCCTGTACAGGCGCTTCTGGAAGTACCGAAATGTCCTCTTCTGGCTCCAACACTTCAAACGATTCCACGTCAGCGTTAATTTCTGGCTTAAGTGGAATGCTGGCAAATTCTTCTTTGTAGTGAAGCTTCTTACCGTCAAGCAGGTCTGGCAGGATAATCACCCCGACTGCCACCAGTACGATGGTGCCCACTAAGCGGCTTTGGAATTTACTCGCCATGATTTCTCCTAGATTCGATTTTACTCTGCGGTTTTACCGCCGCAGTGCTCCAACACCTCACCAACCGTATGGAATGAACCCACGACCAAAATCAGATCGTCTTGTTTCGCATCTGATTTCGCCGCTTCAAATGCCGCCACAGGCGAATCATAGCGAGTCAGAGTTTGGTTGGAATCAAGATGAGCACATAGCTCGTCCGCAGATGCAGCTCTTGGACCACTCAATGATGCAGGATACCAATGCTCTGTCAGAGGATTCAAAACTCGGATAGTTTCGGCGATATCTTTATCATGCAACATACCCATCACCACTTTAAATCGAGTGTTGGGATACAAGCGATTAAGCTGAGTGACTAAATACTCTGCTGAGTGAGGGTTGTGCGCGACATCGAGAATGGTGGTTGGCGTGCCTGCGATTACCTGCATTCGTCCGGCCAGACGAGCGTCTTTAAGACCGTTAACAATGTTTAGGTCGGTAATGTCCAAATTGGCAGCACCCAGCGCCATCAGCGCTGTGTTGGCATTCATCAGCGGAAGAACTGGCATAGGTAAATCTTCTAGCGCGAAGGTGCCGTGGTGCCAGCTCCAAGTCGTGTCTGAGGTTTGCTTATAGTCGAACTGAATACCCGTTTGATAGAACTCTGCACCAATGTCATCGGCATGAGCAGGTACTGTTGCAGGCGGTTTCGGCTGACCACAAATAGCCGGCTTTCCGGAACGATAAATGCCCGCTTTTTCAAAACCGATAACGTTGATGTCATCACCCAGCCAGTCGACGTGATCCACTGCAAGGCTGGTAATCACCGACACATCATGATCAACCACGTTCGTCGCATCCAGCCTACCGCCTAGACCAACTTCAAGCAGCACAACTTCCACCTTGTGCTGTTGGAACTGCTTAAGAGCCGCTAATGTCGCGTACTCGAAAAAGCTCAGGCTGACATCACCACGCAGCTTTTCGATATAGTCGAAAGCTTGGGTGTGTGACTCGTCAGGCAGTTCTTGGCCGTTGATACGTACACGTTCATTGTAACGAATTAGGTGGGGAGAACTGTAGACACCAACAGAGTAGCCCGCATCTAATAAGATGGCTTCCATTAATGCACAAGTCGACCCCTTGCCATTGGTACCGGCAACGGTGATAACGGTTGGGGCTGGTTTGGTAAGTTGACCTTTTTGTGCCACGACGGACACTCGGTCTAGGCCAAGATCAATGGCACTGGTATGAATACTGGTTAAGTAATCAAGCCACATCTGTAGTGTCGATGTGGCTTGTGGAATGGATTGTGAACTCATTTAGCCGTCAATATCTTAACGTTTGATAACTTAGTGAGTACTTTACCCTTTTTCGTCCGCTTCTGGTACTTCATATGCAGGTTCTTGTGGAGAATCTTCCACAGAAACCACAAGCGGTGACGCTTGGTTAGTCATTTTCGCAAGCAGACTACCTACGCGCTGACGCATTTCACGGCGATCAACAATCATATCAATCGCACCATGCTCAAGTAGGAACTCACTGCGTTGGAAGCCTTCAGGAAGGTCTTCACGTACTGTCTGCTCGATAACACGACGGCCAGCAAAACCGATAAGCGCTTTTGGCTCACCGATATTGATGTCACCCAGCATAGCAAGACTTGCTGAAACGCCGCCCATGGTTGGGTCAGTCATTACAGAAACAAATGGAAGCCCTTTTTTAGACAGACGCTCAAGTGCAGCACTGGTTTTTGCCATCTGCATTAGCGACATTAGCGCTTCTTGCATACGTGCGCCGCCACTTGCTGAGAAACAAACAAGACCGCAATTGTTTTCCATTGCAGCTTCGACTGCGCGTACAAAGCGAGCACCAACAACAGAGCCCATTGAGCCACCCATAAATGAGAACTCAAATGCACACGCTACCACTGGCTGACCAAGCAATTCACCTTGCATAACAACCAAGGCATCTTTCTCACCACTGTTTTTCTGTGCTGCAGAAAGGCGCTCTTTGTAACGCTTTGAATCTTTGAACTTAAGCTTGTCTTGAGGCTCAAACTCAGTCGCGAGTTCAACACGGTTACCTTCGTCTAAGAACGTTTCTAGACGACGACGTGCTTTCATTCGCATGTGGTGATTACACTTAGGGCAAACCTCAAGGTTACGCTCTAGTTCTGCGTGATAAAGTACTTGCTCACATGATGTACATTTAGTCCAGATACCTTCTGGGATAGATGCTTTGCGCGAGCTAACGATGTTGCTTTTTTCTAAAATCTTTTCAAGCCAACTCATGGAAGACCTTTTCTCTTGTTACCCCCGCCAAAATGGCGAAAGTGTGAAATTCTAATTAATGCCGTGGGATTAAACCATATTACAGCCAAACTGTAGATAAAAAACTGGTTGTACCTATCCTTGTGACCAAGCCATAACTCCTGATCACGGTAACTTTTCACTGTTTGGAGCCTAGTTACCAACCAGAGTTCAAATCATTCGGCAAAAATAGCGGACCAATTGGCATTTCTGGGAGCTGGTACTCATCTGGATAATCGACGTCGACCAAATACAGACCGTCAGCTTTCGCCGTAGCGCCAGCCAATTTGCGATCTTTTTGCGCCAGTAACCACTCTATCCACTCAGGTGGCTGCTCACCTCTACCGACCACAATCAAGCTACCGGTAATGTTTCGCACCATATGATGAACAAAGGCGTTCGCTTTAATATCAATCACCACGTAAGGCCCGTGGCGAGTCACGTTTAAGTGCATGATATTGCGCCAAGGGCTACGAGATTGACACTGCACTGCACGAAAGGACGTGAAATCATTTTCACCAAGTAGGTACTGCCCTGCTTGATGCATTTTTTCTACATCCAAGTTGCCATGATAATGACTGATACCAGAAGATAAAATTCCAGGACGTAAATCGTGATTGAAGATCACATAACGATAGCGACGAGCGGTTGCAGAAAAGCGCGCATGGAACGCTTCTGGAACTTCTTTTGCCCAGCGCACCGCTATGTCTTTGGGTAGGTTTGCATTAACGCCCATCGTCCAAGCAACAGGCTTACGTATCGCAGATGTCTCAAAGTGCACCACTTGCCCTGTACCGTGTACACCGGCGTCAGTACGCCCTGCACACTGAACCTCGATCGGTTCGTTGGCAACAATAGATAGCGCCTTTTCCAGTTTTTCTTGAACACTGGTAACTTCGCGCTGTCTTTGCCAGCCAAAGTATTTTTCACCGTTATATTCAATACCTAATGCAACTTTCATAGTTAACTCTGCATCTGTGATTTGTCAAAGGGGGCAAAGTATATACGCAACTCTACTTGGTATAAAGCCACAGCCTGTGAAAGCTCGGTCATTAATTACTAGTCATCGACGAAAGGTCATAACCAAAACCTGACCTAATGGCGACACTCAGTTTTTGAATATCGTCGAATCTAGGTTTACCCAAAAAAGAAAAACGGTGGCAAGCCACCGTTTTTTTGGATTTTACTGATGCTCAGAGAGCTTACTAAGTAACCGTTTCGCCTCTTGCTCAACTTGTCCTGAGCCTTCTAGCAAGACTTTTTCGAGTAGCTTTACCGCGCCTTCGAAATCATTCATCTCAATGTAGATTTTCGCCATATCAAGATTACCTGCAGCCTCAGAATCTGAGTCTACATCGACCTCAGAAATCGGTCCAATGACATCTGGGAATTCATCTAACCCAACATCGAGCTTAAGTTCTTCCTCTTCTTGCTCAGACGTCTCTCCGTCATCGACTTGAGCCATGAGCTCATCAATCGTCATAAATTGCTTTTCTTGAGCATCAAAATCAGCGACAGGATCTTGTGAAGACCAATCTTCATCGGACGCTTTCGCAAGAGCTCCTACATCGTTGCCACTCCAAATCGCTTGCTCTTCATCTGGAATGTCATGGTTAATGGCAGCTCTCTGCTCATCGGTAAGGGTAAAGCCATTCCAGTCTTCACCAGCCTCAGACCCTGCTGTCTCTTGCAACATGGCATCGATATCAAGACCAGCGCTGTCCGCTGTCGTTTGATCCACAGGTGAGATGTTTGAGAATGTCGCCCCTTCACTGTCTTGCAAAAGTTCGTCGAGATTGCCTTCTTGTTCAATCGCTGACATATCGACCATGCTAAACGCATCTGCAAGTGCATCAATTTCCGAATGATCTAGCGTTTCACCCACCATTTCTGGTGCAGACGCCAAAGGTTGATCCTCTGGTTCGAGATCCACAGCTGCTTGTTGCTCATCATATTCTGGGAGTGATTCAAGCGAGAAATCATCCTCAAAGTCATGATTATCCGCTTGCTGCACATCCGGGCTCTCAGCTGTCAGAGGCTCACTTTCATCCATATCAAGCAAGGCGTCTTGCTCTGTAAATTCTGGGAACTCAAAATCATCAAATGCGTCTTGTTTGGATGCTAATGATGGCTCACTAACTGGGTTTTCTGCTACTTGCTGTTCTGCTTCTGCCTGTTCTGGCACTTGTAGGTCGGCGACTTCATCACTAGCAACATCTCCGAGCTCATGGTCATCACTCTCAGCAGCATTCTCAACCAAACTGTCGGCATCTAGTTCTGCGACAGGTTCAGAGAATGAGTCCGTCTCAAGCTCACTCGCAGCATCACTTTGTGGTTCTTGTTCTGTAAAGGAGTCTAGTGGCTCAGACGCAGGTTCTGGCAATACCTCTTCTTTGCTGAGATTGGCATCAGCAAACGCGTCATCTTCGCTATACTCTGGCAGCTCATCGTCACTGAAAGCCAATTCTGCATCAGAAGAGTCTTCAGGCACTGGCTCATCATCTGAGTCACCCTCTGCATCGGCAAACGCTTGTTCTTCGCCGTATTCACTTTGCAGGGCATTAGCGAGGAAATCTGCATCGTCCTCTTGCGCCGTGTTAGCAAGCGGATCTTGTTGAGGCTCTTCCTCCACCCAATCATCATCTTGAGGTAACCCAAATTCATTGGCTACCAATGCGTCCAGTTCTTTTCGAGACTGCTCACTGTCATCTTCATGGTGAGAAAGGTTGCTACCGCTCTCAATTTCTGGTGCAAAGTCAAAGTCCGTATCAGAAGCAACCTGAGGAGTGAGCTCTGGCGATTCAACGGCTTCTGGCTCTGCACTATCATCGGCTATTGAGCTAACGTTTGAATCTTGTGACGATACTTCAAAAGCATCATCAGTTTCCGATGTTTCAAGTTGCTCAAACGATTCGTGATCGGTTGAAGTTGACTCAGAGGCTATAGACTCTTGAGCTAAAGAGTCGTCTGCTTGATGGGAGATTTGTTGCGCTAGAGTGCTCTCTACTTCCTCATCAAACACGTCCGATTCAGTATTAGCGTCAAAAGCTTCTTCAGTACGCTCATCTGCTGACAAGTCGGCTCTAGGCGGATCGACATCGGCAGCGTCAACCATTGGCTCATCACCTTGATGAAGCTCAGCCTCGGCGACTGACGCCTCAGTGAGATCAAGCTCATTGGCACCAAGCTGCTCATCTTCCAATGACAGTGACTCTGTAGTGCCTTCATCATCCAACTCTGCTGCTAACTCGACGTCATCACTCAATGAGTCTTGTGGTAGCTGCTCAGAGCTTGGGTCTTGGTGGGACATAGGCTCTGGCACGTTGGCAGCAAACAACGCATCCATTTCTTCATCGCTAATGTCTGATCCAAGTAGATCATCAGAGCCAAATGGATCCAGGTCGAAGTCATCTTCAACAGTGTCATCTTTAGCATCTGATAGGCTGCTCTCAAATAGCACTTCATCTAATAACTCAGTGCTATTCTCATCCAGCTCCGTTTCTTCATCAGCAAGAAGCTGCACATCCTCATCTTCATCTACCGACGCAGACTCTTCTGACAGTACTTCATCAAGAGTTAAGTCTGAGTCATCCAGATCCGAGAGCTCAAAGTCACCGGTAAGCATGTCGTCAAGCAAGTCGACATCGCCATTATCTAACTCACCCTGAGGCTCAGGCACAGCGTCAGGAGTCGCATCAATTTGCGAGAACTGAGCAAAGAGATCGTCAATATCGTCGTTATCTACACTCTCCGACAAGTTATCTGAAGATTGAGGCTCGTCATCGGCGTCACTTTCCTCTGCAATGATTTGTTCCAGAGACGCCAATGGAGAGTCGGCGGAAAGATCATCCAAATCGATATCGCCTTCATCGAGGTCAAAGTCGTCGCCAGCGAGCAGTTCGTCCATTTGCGCTTGGTTTAACGCGCTGTCTTCCTCCAGAAGCTCTTCAGCATCAACCTGTGCGTTACTTTCTTGCTCGGTATCACCTTGAGTATCTAAGCTAAAGTCTGCAAACAGGCTATCTAAGTCATCTTGTGAAACGACATTATTGCTGTCGTCTCCATCTTCGTCAGAAAGGTTGAAATCCAACTCTTCATCATCACTTGGCACTGCAACGTCGTTGAGCGCACGTTCCATTTCCTCGAGGCCCAGCGCTTTCTCACCATCTTTAACACTGATGCCGTTGTTGCTAGTATCAAGGTCGACTACGCCAATATCGAGCTCTCCATCGTCATCAATGCTGGCAAATGGGTCATCTTCATCATCTAGATTGAAATCAAAATCCGCCTCATCAAGGTCGGCGAACACATCATTCTCATCATTTTCTTGGCTTACATCACTCTCTTCAGCTTCATCATCCAAGCCTGCTAATAGGTCATCGGAGAACAGCTCATCATCGTCGTCACTGGCAACCGCAGCAGTGGCGACTCCCGCACCAGCACCTGCTGCTGCGGCCATAGCCGGTTTATCCGAGCTTTCAGTTTGAGCCTCATTAAGCTGCGCAGTTGGCTCATCATTTCGACGTTTACGAGAGCGTAATATTGCCATCACCAAAAGGCCAAGAAGCAGCGCTGGTACAAATGCTAGCAGAGCAACAAACCACGGTTTAGAGAGCCAAACATCGAGCTGGCTTGGCGCCAATCGAGCCATTTCAGCCTGTTTACGCTTTTCTTCACTAAGCTGACGTTCGACTTCAGTACGGATACGCTCTTCGTTATCCACTTCCGTTTTTAGTTCTTCCACTTCGTGTTGAACTTCAGAAAGCATCAACCTCAGTTGGTGATTTCGCTCTTCTAAAGACAAAAGTTCGCTTTCCGAGCGACTAAGTTCTTCTCGTAACGCTTCAGTTACATCAGGCGCTTTCGGAACATCCGGCGCTTTGGTAATCACTTCCGATTCGGCTTTAGGTGTTGCTTCAACTGGCTTAACTGGCTCGGGTTTTGCTGCAGTTGGCGTTGTGACTGCTTCTGGCTTGACTTGAAGCTTTTGTGGCTCAGGTTTCGGCTGCATGGGCGCTCGTGGAGACGCAACGACAGATGCAGGTTGGTTTAGTTTGGCCTGATGCGCAGCTAGAACCGCTAGCGCTTCTTGCAGATCAACACGATTTATCAACGCACTAGATGGGATACGAAGTTCACTGCCTGGCGACAACTGATGAATATTACCCTTTTCGAATTGGCCTGGGTTTAGTTCATAGAATGCATAAATGGTTTGCTGAACACTGGCACCAGATGGCTTAAAACGTGAAGCAATCGACCACAAGGTTTCATTTTGGGCAGTAGGACCATAGTAGCGCGCAGGTGCACCGCTTTCTTGATTGGCAAGTTGACGAACAGGTTGCGAATATTGCGGAGTCGAGATGACCTCACCGTTAGGCCCGGTTAATCGAATAGTATCAGCGCTGATAGATAAAGAAGTTGTCGCTCCTGCTAGTGCTAACGTCACTAACAAAGGCTTTAAAATTTGATGCATGGAAGGCTCAGCTGTCTGCGATATAAATTACAAAAATTATCTCGTTACTATATCGGATATTAGCTCCAAAACTATAGGTCAGCCTTTAAAAAACTTGATTCAAGCATGATATCGGTACCAATTTCACATTGGTTAACAGTATAAAGGCCCCTAAAAAGGAGCCTTTGATTAAAAAGTAACAGCAATGGTGCATAAAGCACCACTCAGTGCCTCGCAGACAGCGCAGAACAAGAGAGGGGCGTTCGACCTATTAGAAGTAGTCGCGAATCAGTACTTCTGCAATTTGCACCGCGTTAGTCGCTGCGCCTTTACGGACGTTGTCTGCTACAACCCACAAGTTCACACCACTGTGGTGGCTTATATCATTGCGAATACGACCGACCATCACATGATCTTTGCCGCCCGCATCACGAACTTGAGTTGGCATATCTTCACCATGGAAGACTTCAACACCTTCAGCTTGCTCTAGTAATTGCACCACTTCCTCTGCAGAAATAGGCGCGCTCGTTTCTAGATGCACGGCTTCTGCATGTCCATAGAATACTGGCACACGAACACAGGTTGGGTTAACCATTAGGTTTGGATCGTTGAAGATCTTTTGCGTTTCCCACACCATTTTCATTTCTTCTTTGGTGTAGCCGTTATCCATGAACTGGTCAATTTGTGGAATACAGTTGAACGCAATTTGTTGGCTAAATGCTTTGGGTTCAACAGGTTTGCCGTTTAGTAGCATTGCTGTTTGACCTGCCAGCTCATCAACACCGCTCTTACCTGCACCAGAAACCGATTGGTAGGTGGTTACGTTGATGCGCTCGATACCAACCGCATCGTGAATCGGTTTAAGCGCAACCAGCATTTGAATTGTTGAACAGTTAGGGTTCGCAATAATGTTGCGGTTTCTAAACTCAGCAATTGCTTCTGGGTTCACTTCCGGTACCACAAGCGGTACGTCGTAGTCGTAGCGGAAGTTCGAAGAGTTATCGATTACGACCACACCTTCATCTGCCGCGATAGGCGCCCATTTTGCTGATTGCTCACCGCCTGCAGAAAACAGTGCGATATGGACTTGTGACCAATCGAAGTTCTCTACGTTCTCAACTTTCACTGTTTTACCGTTGATACGATAAGTCTTACCTTCACTGCGCTCACTCGCAAGTAGGTAGATGTCACCCATCGGGAACTCACGTTCTTGTAGCACTTCGACCATAGTTTCACCTACAGCACCTGTTGCTCCAAATACAGCGATATTAAATTGTTGGCTCATTTAGTTACCTCGATTTGAAATCCTAGTTCTGCTAATGGAGCGAGATTACAAGACTCGTCACCCTTAACAAGGACAGCGCCATACTCGCGTCTATCCCAATAAAGTTTACGCATTTTATCGAAGCCATTTTCGCTGTGAATTTCACGGCGGAAAATCGCATCGTCCTTGCGTACATCATAGATTATCTGCGTCATACTGTGCAGCGTTGCTTCATCCCACGCACGATCTAGCGTCAATTCTGGGATTGGAGCAACGGGTAAAAGTGCATCAGGGTTTGCACGTTCAGATACTCCCAAAAACTCACAGTAGCTGTTAAAGATCATGGTCGTACCACGTGCTTTGCCTTCAAGACCGTAGCCCGCTATGTGAGGGGTCGCGAACGTTAACAGAGGTAGTAGCTCAAAATCAACCACTGGTTCAAACTCAAATACATCAAGAACGGCAGTAAATCCATCTTGCTTGAGTAAGCGCTGTTTGAGTGCCTGGTTATCTACAACAGGACCACGCGCAGCATTGATTAAAATTTGGTCTGCACGAAAATTATCAAGACGCGCCTGGTTGATTAAGTGATGCGTTGGATATTCACCCTCTCGAGTGATCGGCGTGTGCATAGTGACGACATCTGCCTGCTCTAACAGAGTATCAAGCTCAGTAAAGACTCTTTGGTCGCCTTGCTGCTCATTGAGTGGGTCATTAAGTAGAACCTTGATTCCAATGCCTTGTAAGCACTTTTGCAGGTAGCTACCTACCTGGCCACAACCAATGATACCCACTGTTTTATCAAAGATAGAGAAACCTTGCTGCTGAGCAATAACCATCAAACTACTGATAACATACTCGGCCACGCCCACTTTGTTGCAACCTGGAGCGGCAGTAAAGAAAATACCTCGCTGCTCTAGAAGCGCTTGGTCAACATGATCCATTCCCGCGGTTGCGGTGCCAACGAATTTAAGCTTATTGGCCTTTTCTAAAAGCGCTTCATTAACCTTAGTGATCGAGCGAATCATAAGCGCATCAACATCAACAAGATCGTCAGCCGTTAACTCGCGGCCAGGTTTGGCGATCACTTCTCCGAGTTGGCTAAACAGCTCAACGGCATAAGGCATTGCCTCATCAACAATAATCTTCATGGGAAGTTCCAAAGGGGTTGTCCTTACAATAGGCTGAATTGTGCAAGATATAGCAGCATGTGTCGAGTAGGTGGGAAAGAAAGATAGTGCATAGCAAAATTCAGGTACAAAAATGCCCAGCCATTTGGCTGGGCAAGATCCAGAACAAAAGGATTTTAACCCGCTCTCCAGGGATTAAAACTTGCGTCTGCGACTGGTTTTCACCAGTCAGCTCTGGAAATCATAGAACTGATTAGCCAGGGTTAACCTTGGTACTTCTTCAGTACTAGTGTTGCGTTCGTGCCACCGAAACCAAAGCTGTTAGACATCACCGTGTTTAGCTCTTGCTCACGAGTTTCAGTGACGATATCTAGGCCTTCTGCCGCTTCGTCTAGCTCATCAACGTTGATGCTTGGTGCAATAAAGCTATGGTGTAGCATCAGCGCTGAGTAAATCGCTTCGTGTACACCTGCCGCACCTAGCGCGTGACCAGTCATTGCTTTCGTTGCTGAGATAGCAGGACTGTTGCCGCCAAAGACTTCTTGGATAGCGCCAAGCTCTTTAACATCACCTACTGGCGTAGATGTGCCGTGAGTGTTCACGTAATCAATCACCTCAACATCTTGCATTGCCATCTTCATACAACGCACTGCGCCTTCACCAGATGGTGCTACCATGTCGTAGCCGTCTGATGTTGCACCGTAACCCACAACCTCACCGTAGATTTTTGCGCCACGTGCAAGAGCGTGCTCGAGTTCTTCAACAACAACCATACCGCCGCCACCAGAGATAACAAAACCGTCACGGTTCGCATCGTAAGTACGTGATGCTTTTTCTGGGGTTTCGTTGTATTTAGTAGACAGTGCACCCATGGCATCAAACATCATAGTTTGTGACCAATCTAGCTCTTCACCACCACCAGCAAATACGATGTCTTGCTTACCAAGTTGGATAAGCTCCATCGCGTGACC
Source organism: Vibrio wakamikoensis (assembly GCF_050337275.1). Classification (NCBI taxonomy): domain Bacteria; kingdom Pseudomonadati; phylum Pseudomonadota; class Gammaproteobacteria; order Vibrionales; family Vibrionaceae; genus Vibrio; species Vibrio wakamikoensis. Next base: position 22,976 of record NZ_JAKJST010000023.1, read on the forward strand.
GATACAGTGAGCTGACGTTGCACATGCTGAGCTCATTGTGTAGTTCACACCACGGATTTTAAATGGTGTTGCCAGACACGCTGACACAGTTGATGACATAGTACGAGGTACCATGTAAGGACCAACACGCTTCACGCCTTTGGCGCGTAGTGTATCCACTGCAAGTGTTTGGTTAAGTGCAGACGCACCACCAGAACCTGCAACGATACCTGTGCGGTCATTTGAAACTTGATCGTCTGTCAGACCTGCGTCTTCGATCGCTTGCTCCATTGAAAGATATGCGTACGCCGCTGCGTCGCCCATGAAGCGCATTTTTTTACGGTCGATATGCTCAGCAGGGTTAATTTTCAAATCACCCCAAACTTGAGAACGAAGGCCCATCTCTTTGAATTGCTCAGAGGCGTTAATACCAGAACGGCCTGCTTTAAGAGACGCTAAAACTTCTTCAACGTTGTTACCGATGCTCGAAACAATACCCATACCGGTAATTACGACTCGTTTCATGTGACATTCCTATAAATTCATAAACGGCTAAATGATAACGAAGATACAGGATAAAAGTGGTCAGCTTTCCCATAAATTCGTACAATTCGCATCAATAAATGCTATCGATGCCCCACTAAATGTAGTTGTGATAACTTTCTACCTAGGGGTATAACACGAGATAAGTGTCAAAATTATGACTTCCATCACTCATGCGCAACTCGACTGGAATGAGTCGGGCACCCCGGTATCCGATCAATTTGACGATGTTTACTTCTCCAATGTCAATGGTTTAGAAGAAACTCGTTACGTATTCTTGAAGCAAAACCGACTTCCAGAGCGTTGGCACGATTTCGAGCAGCCGCGTTTTGTCATTGCGGAAACAGGATTTGGCACCGGACTGAACTTTCTCGCAGTATGGCAGTGGTTTGAACAATTCAGACAACAAAACCCAAACGCGGCGTTGCAAGAGCTGCACTTTATCAGCTTTGAAAAATACCCATTATCTCAGCAAGATCTGATCAAAGCACATGAATCTTGGCCGGAGCTGGCAACCTATGCCAAGCAGCTGCAAGCCCACTACCCTATCGCCGTGCCAGAATGCCACCGAATTGTGCTCGCTGATGGCGCCATCACACTCGATCTCTGGTTTGGTGACATTAAAGACTGCCTACCAAGCGTGCCAACCCCATCACAAGGCGTTGTCGACTGTTGGTTCCTTGATGGTTTCGCGCCTAGCAAAAACCCAGAGATGTGGAATCAAGACCTCTTCAATGGCATGGTGAAACTTGCCAAACAAGATTGCACCTGCGCCACGTTCACCGCTGCCGGATTTGTCCGACGCGGTTTGATTGAAGCGGGCTTTGAGATGAAAAAAGCCAAAGGCTTTGGCACCAAACGCGACATGATTGTTGGTCACATCGCACAAAAGCAGCCTTATAGTAACTATGAACCTCTTTACTATCGCAGTGAAAAACCGCGTCCACAACACGTCGCCATCATCGGTGGTGGTGTTGCCAGCGCAACCTTAATCGCCGCATTAGAGAAGCGTGGCATTCAAACCAGCCTGTTTTGCAAAGATTCACAACCGGCAGAAGGTGCGTCTGGCAATCGACAAGGCGCCGTCTACCCACTCCTCAATGGCGAACATCGTGGCGTGTCACGCGTCTTCGCACCCGCGTTTTTATATGCGAGACAATTCGCCGAACAAGCGGCAAACCAATTTGATTTTGACCATGATTGGTGCGGTGTCACGCAGCTCATGTGGGATGAGAAATCAGAGCAAAAGCTTACACGTATGCTCGAAGGCAATTTCCCAAGCGAGCTCATTCATCAACTCGATGCAAAGCAAACCAGCCAAGCGATTGGCGTAGCCTCGCCGCACGCTAGCGTTCATTACCCGCTAGGGGGATGGCTTTGCCCGGCTGAGTTAACTCAAGGCCTTATTCGCCACTACGCAAACAGTGGCAAACTTAGCGCGCATTTCAACGCTGAAATTGATTCGATTGAGCAAGTCGATAACGGTCACTGGCAAGTTAATGGTTCTAACTTGCCAGTGAGCCCAAATTTTGATGCCGTCATTATTGCCAATGGTCACGAGTTTAGCCATCTTGCTCAAACCAAAGCGCTGCATCTGACCGCAGTAAAAGGACAAGTCAGCCACATTCCAACCACAAAAACACTCGAAGCGATTAAGTCGGTTTTGTGTTACGACGGCTATATGACACCTCACAATCCAAACACCATGACGCACTGTATAGGCGCCAGTTACGATCGTAAGCACATCAATACCGACTTTGATTCGACAGCCCAGCAAGAAAATGGCGACAAACTGAAAGCGTGCGTACCTAATGTAGATTGGGTGAACGAGGTCGACACCAGCGACAAGCAATCGCGCCAAGGGATCCGTACGGTCAGCCGAGATCATTTGCCGTTTGTCGGCCAAGTGGCCAATTTTGAAGCGCTCAGCCATGCTTACGATGAGCAAGGCAGTCAGCTCCTTCAATTAGCTCAGCACCCTGAACTTTACTGCATGTTAGGTCTTGGCTCACGTGGGCTCAGCTCAGCGCCACTATTGGCCGAACTGCTAGCTTCCGAGGTTTGTGGCGACCCACTGCCACTGCCAGTCGATGTGCTCAATGAGCTTCATCCTTCAAGAACCTGGATAAAACGCATTAATAAGGCTAAGCCACTAAGCTAAGTTTCAAAGCGAATATAGAGGGTGCCCGGCACCCTCTAATTTCTTACCAGTTAGGCACCAAACTGCATATTACCCATTTACTTTCCCCCTGATATCCAACGTTTTATAATTGAGACTCCTGCCTCATTCATGTGATTTCACTCACAACTATTCGACGTTTTAACAAATCACTTCCATAATTTTCTCTAACACAGGGAGTGTTGTTATGAGAGCGATTTGGGCGCTTTGCGTCTACTGTTTATTATCAGGCACAGCCATTGCAGCAAAAGGCGACAATACGCCGCATCAAGCTGATAGCCGAGTGTTGTTCGTAAACCCCGGGTTTGCGCAAGAGAGCTTTTGGCATGATGTCGACCTCTATGCACAAGCGGCGGCAGATGCTTTGGGCTTACAGCTCGAGATCATCCATGGTAAACGTGACCGACTTCTCACCCGTCAAGAGCTTGTCGAAAGATTGCAGCAAAGTCCCACTCCGGATTTTGTCATTCTCGTGAACGAAAAAGGGGCAGGACTCGCCTTGCTGGAGTCCATAACGTCGCCACAAATCAAAGTTACTTTTGCACTCAATGACTTATCATCCAATGACAAACGACTTGTCTCCAACATACCTGACTGGTCCAAGCGTCTACTACCTGGGGTATTTCCAGACAACTATCATATCGGGTTTGTCAGTGCACAGGATCTGTTTGTTAAAGGCAGAGGACAGCCGGGTGACTTTCTACTCATCTCTGGTGATAAAACCACTCCTGCATCCAACAATCGAGAGGCAGGGGCAACATCATTTATCATGCAAAATGAGAATACTTCCTTAGCCCAACGCGTGCACGGAGACTGGTCGGAATCCATTGCCTATGAACAGACCAAAATCTTGTTGAATAGACATGACAACGTACGCTACCTATGGACAGCCAACGATCACATGGCGTTTGGCGCGATTAAGGCCATCGAAGAAGCCAATATCCCAATCGGCAGTGACATCTTTGTTGGGACAATCAACACATCCAACCAAGTGTTAAACGCATTGGCACAGGGCGAAGTCTCCTCTCTGGCGGGAGGCCATTTCACCGCGGTGGGTCTGTCGTTAGTCAAAATCCATCACTATTTGCACAATGAACCTTGGCCACAGCGCACCAAATACAATTTGTTCCAACCGGTACTTTATCCCTCTGAGTTCTACAACATATTAAAAGATAAAGACTGGCAGCGGATAGATTTCCGAAAAATCGACATTCAACAAAACCCTATCGATCCATTTGTACCCAAGTCTGAGGAGCTCAAGTGACATCGCTCCCTATGAAAACACTCAGACACAAAATCATCGCCATCATGGTGGTGGCGACCGGTTTATTGGCGTTATTAAACATTTCAATCCAAGCCTACGTCGACTATCAACAAGAAATGAAGCAGGCCGAAGATAATACCCTGCGCCATGTACGCTCCCTGTATTACCCGATTTCAGAGGCGCTTTGGGATCTGGATCTTCGTCAACTGGAGCAACTGCTAATAAGCGTCAGTAAAGACAGCAACATCCAGAATATTCAGCTCAAAAGTACCGATGGCACCATGCTCGATGCCAACGTATCCGAACCGTTAACTTCGACGACTCACAGCTATGATCTACGCCACCACGGTAGAATGCTCGGTACCTTGTCCTATCAAATTGACGACTCAAAGATTCAAGAAGAAGTATTATCTCGGTTAGCATTAGGATTTCTTTTAAACACCCTAGAAGCCTTAGTGATCATCGCCATTGTTGTGGTGGTGGTTTACTCGCTAGTCACTAAACCGCTTAACGAGCTTTATACGATATCAAAAACCATCAACCCTCAAACGTCGAGTAAATTAAAGCTGCCCAACAGTCTGACTCAGCGTCAAGATGAGCTCTCCTACGTTGCGAAAGCACTGCAAAACCTCAATAACGCTTCAAGGCGCGCGATAGCGGCACAAAGACGTACAGAGCGACAACTGCTTCATCATCAGAATCAACTCGAGCAGAGCATCGAGATTCAAACCAAAGCCTACAAAACCCAAAGTAAGCTGCATCGTATCCTCGCCGATATGTCACTCAATATTCTGACCTGCAGCGAGGACAACATGGCGACAGTTATGTACCGTGCATTTGAGCCCATAGGCCGTTTGCTCGACATCGACAGACTCAGCGTACTCACTATTGACGACAATATTGCGCACTATCGCTATTCATGGCGAGCAGATGGGAGTAAAAACCCTTACCTCGAGGGGTTCAATATCGGCTCGATGGCATTGCTGCAACGTCGTCTACTTTCTCTAGAACCTATTGTGATTAATGACATTGAGTTTCTAAAGAGCCAAGCGGATTCTGAGTACAGCATGATGAAGAAGCTAGGAATCGATTCGGTAGCCATTTTTCCCCTGATCGATGGTAAAGCGATATTTGGCCTTCTTATTGCTTCCAATATCCATGGCGCACATGACTGGAGTGACACGCAGCGAGCCATTTTAAGTCGGCTTTCAACCACAGTCAGTGAAATGCATCTGCGGCTACGCAGCCAAAAAGAAATGACCGCGCTGCAAGAGGAACTTATAGAGGCCAATCAACGTTTACACATCGCCGCAGAAACTGACGAGCTAACTGGGTTGCCGAATCGCCGCCCATTCATGAGCGAGCTTGAACATCATACTCATAGCCTCTTTGTCAGTAGTATTACTACCATGATGATTGATGTCGATCACTTCAAACAATACAACGACCTGTACGGTCACGTTCAAGGTGATTTTGCGCTGCGTTATGTGGCCAACACTTTAAAGCAAGTGCTTGTACCTTGTGGTCATATGGTCGCGCGTATTGGCGGCGAGGAGTTTTGTGCCCTGCTGGTCAATGTCTCAGCTCAAGAAGCCATGACCTTGGCGGAAAAAATGCGCCAAGAAATAATATCACTCAACATTCCACATTCAGGAAACAATCCGTTCAACGTGCTATCGATTTCTGTTGGCGTTGCTCATCAGCTCGCCGAAGAACAGCTAACAACGCAGCAATTATTGGAAAGCGCCGATGCTGCTTTATACAGAGCAAAACAAAACGGGCGAAACCAGGTTCAATCTGAGCCGTCAAACCTTGATTAGCGAATTGGCAGCAAATGGTAAATACTATTTATTCAAACGGTTATTATCCTCACGACAAATTATTGCATTTTTTTGACAAACCGCAGGTGCGTACACTGCACAATCTTGCGCTTTTTTGTTCCACTCACTGATTTGGTTCACCTATGACAAAAATACTATTGCTACTGAGTCTTACTCTGACCGCTGCAGCGCCAAGCTTCGCGGATTCCGAGACCGTACCAGTAGGGATCAGACCATGCTGCGCCTTTGGAACTGGCCTTAAAGCAGAGCTAGGAAGCGTCCCGGTTCCTTTCTACTCGATCAAGAACGTTCTTAATACCGAAGATGTCGATGCGCACGTATTCAACGATGGGTCAGCCAGTGTTGTCGGCAGCCTATTTGGCGCATCTGACGAAGTGAATGGACTCATTTTCACCAATAAAGGCGGCTTTATTGATACCGCACACGTCAGAGATACCGCGGATTTTGCCTTCTATTTATATCGTTCTCTTAAGCAGCGCAACAGCGACAACTATCAAGTGAACCTTACGCCTGAACTGCGTGACCGTCACATCGTATTTAATAACCTAGACCAACTAGACACAGAACAAGACGATGAAGCCAAACTAGCCGCACTGCTCGCGTTTCGTCTTGCTCAATGGCATGAAATTGCACAATGGTACGGCCTAGTTTCTGTGGGCGGTTTTAAAGAGTATCCATCGGCGTTTTCGCCAGAAGATCTCTACTCGAACATGCTCGGTGCACTCATCGCCTATGAGATTTTGCGAATTAATCCAGACATTACCCAAGATGCGTTCATCGTTCTGATGCCGGAGTATTTCCGTAAGCACCTTAAGATGCTTGACGCTCAAGATGAAGACACCAGTATCGAAAAGCTTAAAGAGATCGATGGCATCTGGTGGGACAGCAGCAAACGTCTGCCAAACAAATGGGTGGTGAAAACGCGAGATTATCACTTTAGTTTGAATTTGATTCCAAACGTGGTTTCTAACGGCACACCGCTGAGCTTATCTGAGTTTGCTAAGCTTGAGCAATACGGACAATTGCAGTTGGTAAAAGCTGACAATATTCAATCGTTTGATATACTGCCGGCGTCATTGAAAGATAAAACCGTTTGGACTCACGAAGAGTTCCAAGCAATTGGCGACATTTCTAAATCTGTTGATGATAAGCACGAGAACAATCGTAACGACGCACTTACTTTAAAGTTGAACTAAACCATGACTGAGATTCAAAAAAATACTGGCATTAAGCGCGTTATTTACGCCGCTCGTTACTCTTGGTACGGCCTCATTGCTGCTTGGAAAAACGAAGCGGCATTTCGCCAGGAATGTGCAGCGCTGATCTTTGCAGTCATCATCGCAGCTGTGTTAGATGTCTCTTTGTTCGCTAAAGCCGCCCTCGTGGGCAGTGTTATCTTTGTCATGATTGTTGAATTGATGAACTCTGCGGTGGAAGCCGTGGTAGACCGTGTCGGGCTTGAACGTCACGAGCTATCGGGGCGTGCAAAAGATCTCGGCTCAGCGGCCGTGTTTCTAGCCATTGGCCTCGCCATGATGGTGTGGGGCTCAATTCTCTGGACTCATTTCAGCTAACACTCACTTCCCAATAGCAAATACCATTGGGTAGAAGAAACAGATAGGCTTGATCATGTCGCGATCAAGCCTTTTTTCGTTCTGTTGTTTGCATTACAGTGATTGTTAATGAGTTAGCGCCTTTGGAGCCACTGTGAATCTTCGACAATTGGAAGTCTTCTACGCCATCATGCAAGCCGGAACGGTATCGGGAGCTGCCAGAAATCTGCATGTTTCCCAGCCCAACGTGACGCGCGTATTGGCTCACACCGAACAGCAACTTGGCTTTTCACTGTTTGAACGCATTAAAGGACGGCTAGTTCCGACTCAAGAAGCGCAGACACTGCTACCTGAAGTGGAAAAGATCTATCGACAGCTTGGTCAGTTCCAAACTCTGACCAACAAAGTTAAAGCTGGACATCAACATATCCGTATTGGTGCACCGCCGGTGCTAGCCACTAAGCTGCTCACCCCTTTAGTGTCTGAGTTTGCCCAGAAAAACGCCTGCTCTATTGACCTCACTACGGGTAATCACGCCGAACTATGTCAGGCGCTGCTCGACAATGAGCTCGATCTTGCCATCACGTTTGGCCGCGAAACACCTGCGGGCATATCACATCGCCTTTTACTGCAGCAATCTATGACCGTGCTCCTTAGTCGTGAGCATCATAAAGCGCTGAGTCCCGAGCTCTCATCACTCTCACTTTCAACATTGCTTCATAGTGACATCGGCATAATTGCACTCGATGAACGCGATCCACTAGGCATGCGCTTGCACGATTCGATAACCGCTCACAAAGCAAATTTTACGCCGACATTTCGCGTCAGAAGCTACAGTGCAGGCGCAGAGCTTGCCAAACTCGGCAGCGGTATCGCCATTGTCGACCCTTGGACTGCGCAGCAATATGCGCTTGAACCCAATCTCATGCGTGTCGCGTTAACTGACAACATTGATTGCTCCGTATCCCTTCTTTCCAGTGATGTTCACCCTATGTCGATTGCCAGTAGGCAGTTTCTAGAAACGCTTTCGGAGATCACCAGCCCATAACTTAATGTTATAGAGGACACACATTAGAGTATTCGATTGTGCTCCTCGTCCTCGCTATCTTGATAGCTCTGATTCACCAATCATTTATCAAGATTCATGAGGGACGATATGAACATTGCTCAACCTTACCTACTTTTCCTTGGGGACGTGACCGACCCTCTAGCAGCAAAAACAGCGCGCGGCATCGTTAAATGGCGACCAGATGCCTGTTTGGGTGAGTTACGACTGACTGAGCAAACAGTATCACTCGGCCTTGAGCCTCTATCATTGGCAGACGCAAAAGCGATGGGTGCTAAGACACTGGTTATTGGCACAGCGAATGCCGGTGGTGTTATCCCGCCAAGTTGGGTCGAAACGCTTGTACAAGCGGCGCAGCTTGGGTTTGATATTGCCTCTGGCATGCATCAACGCCTTGGTGATATTCCCGAGCTCGCGTCACTTGCTACCCAAAACGCCATACAACTGTTTGACGTTCGGCATTACGATGCTCAGCTTGATGTTGGCACAGGCAAAAAGCGCCAAGGAAAACGCCTCTTGACCGTCGGCACAGATTGTTCGGTTGGCAAAATGTTCTCCGCTCTCGCAATTGAAAAAGCCCTTGTCGATCAAGGCTGCCAAGCGCGCTTTAAAGCAACCGGGCAAACCGGCATTCTAATTGAAGGCCAGGGCATTTCGGTCGATGCTGTGGTCGCAGACTTTATTTCTGGTGCGGTTGAAAAGCTGAGCCCGAGCTTTACCGAACATGAGTGGGACATTATTGAAGGCCAAGGTTCGCTGTTTAACCCTTCTTTCGCTGGCGTAAGCTTAGGTTTACTCCATGGTGCTCAACCCGATGCGCTGGTACTGTGCCATGAAGTCGGACGCGAGCACATTCGTCACTTACCTCACGCGGCTCTACCAAGCATCGAGCAAACCATCGAGGCCAACTTAATGGCAGCGCGAGTTACTAACCCTGCAGTGCAGTTTGTTGGCATTTGTCTCAACACCTCAAACATTTCTGGCAAAGAAGCGAAAGCGCTGTGTCTAGAATGGAGCGAAGAATTCGGCATGCCCGTCACCGACCCTGTTCGATTTGGTGTCGATGCAATCGCAGATCGTGTTCGCTCACTTTAACCCTGACTACAGTAAGGAAGCTCATTACATGCTGTCTATTAGCGCTCATCATCACTCTATTAAACTGGCAAAACCGTTTAGCATCTCTCGCGGTACGAGGACGCATGCAGAGCTAGTTCGTGTCACCTTGCGCTATCAAGACTTTGAAGCAGAGGGGGAATGTACTCCTTATCCAAGGTATGGTGAGTCTGTCGAATCTGTCATCGATCAAATAACCGAATTTGCTAAAGCGCTCACAGCAATGACGCCAAATGAAGCAAGGCTTAGTCTGCAATCTTTCCCAGCCGGTGCCGCGCGAAATGCTGTAGATTGTGCATTATGGGCTTTGGAAGCTCAACTTGCTGACAGTCACTTCCCTTCCCCATTATTTAGTATTGCACCAAGCATAGAAACAGCTATGACGGTATCGGTAGCAGAACTGACCAGCATGGCTGAGCAAGCGAAGGACTATGTGAGCCAAGGGGCAACTCTGCTCAAAGTGAAACTCGACGATCAAGCCGTCGTCGACAAGATCGCTGCGATCCGCGCAGTAGCACCAAACTCGAAGATAATCATAGACGCCAACGAAGCTTGGTCTCAGCTTGACCTTAGTACATTGTTTGCATCACTTAAGCCATTCAATATCACCATGATTGAACAACCGGTGCCAAGTGGCCAAGACCATCTACTCAAAGGGATTGAGCATCCTATTCCTTTGTGCGCCGATGAAAGCTGTCATACCCGAGAACAACTTTCCAACCTGGTTGATTGCTATGAAATGATCAATATTAAGCTCGATAAAACCGGCGGCCTTACCGAAGCGTTAGCACTCGAAAAAGATGCGCGTTTAGTAGGACTTAGTATTATGAGTGGCTGTATGCTTGGCTCGTCACTCGCCATGAAGGCCGCATTACCGATAGCGACCAATGCTGAAGTTGTTGACTTAGATGGTCCGGTGCTACTTGGGAGTGATGTGGAGAATGGTTTGACCTTTCGAGAAGGTCAGTTGAAGTTATGATTAAATAACAAAGCTGGAAACATAGTGTATCTATTAGAGTCGGTAGGTACATTATTTGAGCTTTACTTGCATACTAATTAAGAGACACATTCACTTGTTTGCAAGAGGTTATTCGGCACGCTTAGAAAGCATAACGGACTGCAATAGCAGTCCATTCCTGATTTTATACATCGCATAGAATAAGTGCCAAAGTAGTCCGAGTTCACACCTGCTTCCTTCAATCGCGCTTTAGGACTGATCGCTCTTTAGGACAGATTAAAAGAGAGCGATTTAATTTGCATTGATAAACCGTTCAGCACTAGCAAACAACTTATCGCAGATTCTTTTTTGCTTGTTATACTCAGGTGTACCTTCAACCAAAGAATCTAAAACTTCTTTCGCTGTTTGATATTCAGCGACCATATTGGAAAACTTCTCTTCAAAGCTGCTCTTGCGGTTTCTGTTACTTGATTTCTTTGCAGGTTTTCTCATTTTATAGATCCCATAATTTTTTTCGCTCACGTTCTATTAGAATACTCTCGATCTTTTTTCTTACTTCATGAATAGTATCTTTGCGAACTTCATTTTCATTATCATCGACAATTTCTTTTTTGACTTTACGAGCTGTTGTTTTTTTCAATGACTAATCTCCTTGATTTAAGAAATATAAAAATTCCCTAAGACCATATTTTGGGAGTTTAGTATTTTTCCTGTTTGTTCCAACTCACTACAAAAGAAATGCAAGTTTAAGTAATTGACATTCCCTCTGTGAGGAATATGACGTGTCAGAACGTCGTTATTAAGCTGACTATTGGTCGCAGACCAGGGTATGTTGTTGTGATAAAGATAGTAATTAACTTGATACTACTAGATTTTGCTCTTAAGTTGATTCTTATCGCGCAAAACATAGTACTAAGATAGAGATCTTTCCGTTACTAGAAAGTCGAAAAGATCTCATCAGAATTCTTACAGTGCAGTAACGTCTGCTGCCTGTGGACCTTTAGAACCCTGCTCAACGTTAAAGGAAACTTTTTGACCTTCCGTTAGTGTTTTAAAGCCGTCACTGGTAATTGCTCTAAAATGAACAAATACATCAGCACTGCCATTATCTGGTGCGATAAAGCCAAAGCCTTTTGTTTCGTTGAACCATTTTACTGAACCAGTTGTTTTATTTGACATGTATATCTCGATAGTTTAATTATTTTAGAAAGAGAGCTACTAAATAAGGAATGAAGAAAAAGGTATCGCAGGGCAGGATAGAGATGATGAATCAAATCGATAGAGAACTGAGAAAAGCTTGAACTAAATAAGTTATCAATAGCTCACTGTTTGAGCTGAGCTACACTATACACTGTATCAACCAAATAGATATACATTTCTTTGTATATTTTTTATTCTTTATAAATTATACAGTTAAATGCAAACACTCTATACCTTTATTGGGACATTCAACAATCTATCGGTACTGGAAGTCACAAAATGCTAACGATAGCGGGTTGGAACAGAAGCCTTCTTACAGAAAGTCGAACTCCTTACTATATAATGAAAGCCCTTGGTACGAAAAAGGCGCGATAAATAACTCTATCTATCGCGCCCAATTTCATTCTAGGTACAATCGTTTAAACACCATTTACCAACAGCGCATCACGCCGCTTTATCACCGTTCGTAAACGCAGCAACATGAGTAACGCAGCAAACGTCAATCCACTAAGTATACCCACCCAAAAGCCTTTCTCGCCCATGGCAGGTACTATGTGATCCGTCAGTCCTAACACTACACCGAGCGGCAGAGCTAAGCCCCAATAAGAAGCAATCGCCAAAATCATCGGAACCTTGGTATCTTTATAGCCACGCAGTGCTCCGTTGGCAGAGGTCTGCAGCGCATCACTAAACTGATACATAGCAGTGAATACTAGCAAGGTAGCCGCCGTCGCGCTCACCGCTGGGTCAGTGGTATAAAGACGAATAATCCAATCCGGGAACAGCAAGAACATCGCCACCGAACACAGTGACAACATTGCCGCGACCACGATACCGATTTTGCTTCGCTCCACTGCGCCAGCGTCATCTTTTGCACCTAAAGCGTGGCCAACACGAATGGTAATACCAAAAGAGATACTCATTGGAATCACATAGGTCATACTTGAAATGTTAAGCGCAATCTGTGCTGCTGCGACGTTTTCTGCGCCAATTCTACCAATCAAAAGTGCAATCACTGCGAAGATGCTGCCGCACACCGCAATGTTCATCCCAATAGGCAAACCTAGCTTTAATAGGTTGAAGATCTCAGCAAGCCTTAGCTTTACATCGCTAAAGCGAATGATGGTTTTAAAATGGTGATGACCACGAATGTATGAGTACAGCAGCGCAGACATCAACCAATACACCAAACTGGTCGCCCAGCCACAACCTACAGCGCCCAGTTCAGGGAAGCCAAACTTACCGTAAATAAGCACATAGTTAACAGGAATGTTTACTAATAGGCCAATCACAGAAATGATCATTGGCGCCTTGGTATTGTTCATACCTTCACAAAAGCCGTTTAAGGTATAAAACAGCGCAATCCCGGGCACGCCGAACGCCAATGCGTAAGCGTAATCACTGGCAATAGGAATGATTTCCGATGCCACACCAATCCACTCTAGGATCGGTTTTGCGCTAACCAAATAGGCAATCAACAAAGCACTTGAAGTGAGCGCCAGCCATACCATTTGGAAGAACTCGATAGAGATACTATCAAAATCACGAGCACCTCGATGAAACGCCACCACTGGCGTTAAAGCCATAATAACGCCGCGTAGCAGAAGAAGTACCGGGATCCACAAGCTTGCTCCCAGAGCAATCGCGGCAAGATCAGCCGCACTGACTTGGCCAGCCATGGTTGTATCAACAAAACCCATTGCCTGAGTAGCAAGCTGGGTAAGAATAATAGGAACCGACAGGTTCATAAGAGCACCCGATTCACGGGTAAAGCGATTTAAAGGACGCATTGTCGTTTGCATGGGAAAGTTCTAACACCAATATAAATGCACCAATGGAGGCGGGATGGCGAGTGTGCATTTTAGGGTGTGCCTGTCTAAGGCGGCGACAATATAAACACCTTAGCGGGTAAATTCAATACTGCTTTGGGCCTAAATCGCTGAAATAATGCAACCAAAATTGTATTGAACTTCATCACAAAACCACGCAGAATAGCCCGCCTTGCCCTATTCTTGGGTTTACGGCACGTCACGGCGATCTGCCCTCCTCTTTTCTTAAACTGAGTATCACTATGAGTTTTGATTCTTTAGGTCTTTCCCAACCTATTCTGCGCGCGATTAAAGAATTAGGTTACGAGAAAGCATCGCCCATCCAAGAGCAAGCTATTCCTGCCGTCATTGAAGGCAAAGATGTCATGGCAGCCGCTCAAACGGGCACTGGCAAAACCGCTGGCTTTGCTCTACCACTGATTCAAAATCTCGACAACGGTACTCGCGTCATGAGTAACCACATTCGCGCGCTGATTTTAACGCCGACTCGCGAGCTGGCAGCACAGGTTCACGAGAGCGTATTCAAATACAGCGTTCATCTACCACTGACTTCTCAGTGTGTATACGGTGGCGTAAAAATTAACCCACAGATGATGAAGCTCCGCAAAGGTTGCGATGTTATGGTGGCAACACCAGGTCGCCTGTTGGATTTGTATCAGCAAAACGCCATCAAGTTTTCTCAATTGGAAGTACTGGTACTCGATGAAGCCGATAGAATGCTGGACATGGGGTTTTATCGTGACATTAAAAAGATTCTCGACCTATTACCTGAAAAGCGTCAGAACCTACTATTCTCAGCCACCTTCTCAAACGAGATCCGTGACCTAGCCAAAGGCCTAGTCAACGATCCGGTAGAAGTGTCAGTGACGCCACCAAACTCAACCACAGCATTAGTTGAGCAAAGTATTTACCTTGCTGATAAAAAGCAAAAGCCCGCGATGCTTGCCAAGCTTATCCACGATGGTGACTGGAAGCAGGTGCTGGTATTTAGCCGAACTAAGCATGGTGCCAACCGTCTTGCTCGTTACCTAGAAGGCCAAGACATTACAGCTATGGCAATACACGGGAACAAGAGCCAAAGTGCTCGCACGACCGCGCTGGCTAACTTTAAAAGTGGTGAAGTCCGCGTATTGGTCGCCACCGATATCGCCGCGCGCGGTCTGGACATCCCTCAGCTGCCACAGGTGGTCAACTTCGACTTGCCAAACGTATCTGAAGACTACGTGCACCGTATCGGTCGTACTGGCCGTGCTGGTGAAACGGGTAACGCTTACTCACTGGTTTGTGCAGACGAAGCGAAAGAGCTGTTTTCTATCGAGCGTTTGATTGGTAAGTTGCTGCCAAGACATGAACTGGAGGGCTTCAAACCCGTTCATGAACTGCCGGAATCAAAACTCGATACTCGCCCAATCAAAGCGAAAAAACCTAAGAAGCCGAAAAAGCCACAGCCGCAGAAGGCACAAGGTCAGCAAAAGCAAGGCAACGGCGCAGCTTCAAAGGAAAACAAAGGTTCAGACAAGCCACGCAAGCCAAGAAGTTTCAAGCGCAAGCCAAATAGTGGTGGTGAACAAGCAGCGAACAAGTCTCGCAAACCAAGACCAAATCGCTCCCGCCCTAATAAAGCGAAACCAAGTTAATTTACCAAATACAAAAAAGGCTCACGATATATGTGAGCCTTTTTCTTACTAATCAATTAACTAAGCTATTCAAACTCAGCTATTTATTATATTAAGCACTCGCGTAAATAACGCTTCCGCCTTTGATAGTATCGATAATTTGTCGCGACAAATGCTCAGGCAATGCCGGGCAGCCCCAACTGCGCCCTAGATAGCCATTCTGCTTAAGAAACGACTCATTCGCGTAATCTGCGCCATGAACAACAATGTAACGCTCTCGAGCATTATCGTTGATACCTTTCGTCAATCCATCCAAGCGTAAAGAGTAGCCGTTCGAGCCATAGTAAGTCGAATCGGTTAAAAAGGTGCCTAAAGATGTCTTGCGAGAGTTAATAATATTAGAGAACTTAGTCGCTGTTTTCTCACCACTGTTCACGCCATGAGAGACATAAGTGTTAAACACTAACGATTTCTTATCCATATCAATGACAAAAAAGCGTTTTTCCGTCGATGGTTTTGAATAGTCGATGATGGTCAACAACGACTTACTGCGGTTGGTGGTTTTCTCATAAGCAAGGTACGCATCCTTAAATAATTGAAAATCAACCACTCCGTCGAGTTGTGCACTGCTATAAATACGTTTAATCGTACCTGATTCTAATTTTACTTCGCTACGTGCGCTGTGGGAAAACAGTACAACGGCCGTCAATGCCAACACCCACAACGGCGAAAAAATACTTTTTACCATTATTACAACAAGTTAAGCTAAGTTAAATTTAAATACTGGACGTCACTGTCCTGACAAGTTGCCAATAATAGCCTAACTATTCGGCAATTAGAATCGTATTTACCGATTTTTACATCATTATTTGAATACGATCGTGAAATAAACAAACTCTATGAAACCAATGCTTTTAACATCAATAAGTTGCCACAACCAAATAAACAACTTTGCTTAGTGAACACAGTTAAATACTCACTCAGTTTCATTTTTACTTACTATCGAATAAACGCCAAAAACTATGTGATGCACTCAATGCCGAGTCTTCAATAACTTCTGCAACTCACTCAATGGCATAGGTTTATAGTGTAGAAAGCCTTGTGATAAATCACAACCATTACTCTTAAGCCATTCAAATTGCTCATTATTTTCAACCCCTTCAGCCACACATCGACAGCCTAACGAGTTTGAGAGCTGGATCAAAGCATGATAAATATCCTGCGAGCGCTTACTTTGTAGCAAAGTATCGGCAAAGGTTTTGTCTATTTTAATCTCATCTATTGGGAAATCAGTAAGATAGCTCATTGAAGAAAAGCCCGTTCCAAAATCATCTAATGAAATACTGACACCGATATCTTTTAACTTCAGCAACTTATTTAATGTTTCTTCTCTATCTTCAACTAATAATGTTTCCGTGATCTCCAGTGTTATATGTTGCGGGTGACTATTTTTTATCAATTCAGTCAATGAGTTAAAAAATGTTGCGCTAGCAAAATCCGCTGGCGAGATATTAATTGAGCATGGGATCATCTTTAGTCCACTTTGTGACAAGGTGTCTAAAGATTGCGTCACGTTTTCTATTACCCAGCGGGTAAAATGGTGAATCATCCCACTACGCTCGGCGATAGGAATAAATTCTGCCGGTGAAAGTTGCCCAAATTCCTTATTCGTCCAACGCATAAGTGCCTCAACACTCACCACTTCTCCGGTACTCATTGAGACCTGCGGCATAAAGTATAGCTGTAGCTCCTGATTCTGGAGTGCCATATAGAGCTGCTTCTTGATGCGAAACTCGCGACTAAACTTGTTCAATAGCTCAGGATCACAGTACTCAAATGTTCCTTTACCCACGGCTTTTGCTTTGTACATCGCTGCATCCGCGTGTTTGAGCAAACTATTCAGCTCTTGACCGTCTTCTGGGTAGTTGACAATGCCGATAGAAATTGAGGTCGCAATGGCATTTCGATCAAGCTGAAAAGGACGCGTAATCACATCGATAACTTGCTGTGCTTTACTTTGTGTCAGGCTGGCATCCGCATCGATTAAAAACAAGATAAACTCATCACCACCAATACGAAACAGGCGATCGCTACGACGAGTAATCCCATTAATTCGACGTGTGAGGTACTTGAGAATTTTGTCGCCGGCATCATGGCCATAGGTGTCATTGATAAGCTTAAAGCCATCAATATCAATAAACAGCAGTGCAAAGCTACTTGGAGTGCCTTTACTTTGACTGTCTTGAATCAACTGACTTGAGAATTTTCGCATCGCTAAGCGGTTGCCGCATCCGGTTAATGTGTCGTAATACGCAAGTTTCTCGATGCGCTTTTCTCGGCGTCTGGATTCTGTCATATCTTGAAATACAACAATATAGTTACTTGGTTTGTCCGCATGCTTTGGATACGCACTGATGTTTACCCATTGAAGATAGCGCACCCTTTCTTTTGACATTGACTGGAGCTCGCCTTCCCAATAATGATCCCTAGCAAGATGTTTGAGCTGTTCTCGACCAAAATAGCTTTTCTCATCAGAGTCAAAAAACAAGCTCACATGCTGGCCTATGACCTCGGCAGATTGGTAACCGGAAATGTCGCTAAAAGCTCGGTTAACAAAAGTGATCACGTGCTCTTTGTCGGTAATAATAATGGCTTGGTTACCCTCACTAAATACCTGCATCGCAAGCTCAATGTCACGACGATTCGCGATTTTTTGGGTTTCATCGGAAACAATAAAGCCGCTGCCATACAGCTCGCCTCCCACTGTTAATGGAAAGCGGCACACCCGCACATTTCCCGAGCCACTAAGACCTTTTGCCAAATTGTAGGCAGAGCTTGGGGTTCGCAAATCAAAGTTACGCACGCCAAAGCCATCTGCTTGTCTAACTGAAACACTGTAGTCTCGAATAAACTTTTCTATTGGGGCTGGTAACGAGGAAAGGATCTGTTCGAAAGCAAGATCGCTAGAAAGTGCGAACAAGCTAGCAAGGTGATCCGAGTACCACACCAACTCGCCACTTTTATCCATCACGATAAGGCCATCGCTACAGTGGTTGAGCAGAGGTTGAACGATGTCATCGAGATATGCCGGACATCGTCGTTGAAACGCGCTATTCAAGTTCGCTTGTACTTTGCAACTCTCATCTTCGCTATCCAAGTGCTGCTCTAACTGCTGCTTTAGATGGAGCGCGTGCCCATGGTGACCGGCTTTCATCACTGACATCCCCTATCCGATGGTAAAACTCTTGTATCTATAGGTAGTTAACAAAGACGGACTTAGTTATCTGTGGCACCTTTAGTAGACACTATTCGAGTTCACTTTCGAATCAGTATAGGAGTCTTGTTGTAAGAGCCCAGTCGAGACTAATACTCAAGGTTTAAAGTAGCAAAATTGAGACATACCCTTAGGTATTAGCTAGGCTCATTCCCTCGATCATGAAAAGATCCGAAATTAGTCGCCACATAGCGCGAGATTTCCCTTATAATCAGCGGCCATCTTGACCATGACGCTCTAAACTTACTCTGTTGTGGTCAAGAGAACACGGTCATCTGCTTTTAGGAACATAGAATGTCATTTTCATCACAAGGTTTTTCACCAGAGATAGCACAAGCCCTCACTGAGTGCGGCTATGAAAAACTCACCCCTGTTCAGCAACAGGCGATCCCTCATGCACGTCGCGGACACGATATCCTTGCTCATGCACAAACGGGAACGGGTAAAACGGCTGCATTCTCTTTGCCAATCATCCAGCAATTGCTGGATGCACCAAAGCAAGTTGGCCGTGCGACTACTCGCGCACTGATTCTGGCGCCAACGCGCGAGCTTGTTGATCAGATTGCCAACAATATTGCTGACTATACTAAGTATGTTGACCTAAAGGTCACTGCTGTTTACGGCGGTGCAAAAATGTCATCTCAAGAGCGCAAGCTTGAGAACGGTACTGATGTGTTGGTAGCAACCCCAGGCCGCCTGATTGAGCACATTGAACTTGGTAATCTCAACCTCGCAAACCTTGAGTTCCTCGTTTTCGATGAAGCAGACCGCATGCTGGATATGGGCTTCATCGGCGCTATCCGCACTATCATGAGCGGCATCGCGGAGCATCCGCAAACCATGCTGTTCTCTGCAACCTCTTCAGCGCAAATGAATGCGTTAGCACAAGATCTTCTTCGCAAGCCGAAGCGCATTATTGTAAACGAAGAAAACTCAACCGCAGCGACGGTTTTCCACGTGGTTTACCCTGTTGATGAAGAGCGCAAGCTAGAGCTACTTTCGGAACTTATTGGCCGTAAAAACTGGCAGCAAGTTTTAGTATTCGTAAACTACAAAGAAACCGCAAACGACGTCGTTAAGGAGCTTAAGCTTGATGGCATCAAGGCGGTTCTTTGCCACGGTGATAAAGCACAAAGCTCACGCCGCCGTGCACTAGAAGAATTTAAGTCGGGCAAAGCACGTGTCATGGTCGCGACAGAAGTTGCAGCGCGCGGTCTTGATATCCAAGGTCTACCGCACGTAGTGAACTACGACATGCCATTCCTTGCCGAAGATTACGTTCACCGCATCGGTCGTACTGGCCGTGCTGGACAACAAGGCCATGCTGTTTCTTTTGTAAGTCGTGATGAAGAGCTAACGCTGGTTCAGGTTGAAAACCTCATTCAGCAGCGTATCAAACGTATCCAACTTGCTGGCTACGAGCCAAAAAGCCGTGATGCCCTGCTGACAAAGATGCACAGCAAGCCTGCTTATAAAGATCGCCAAGGTCGTAAGAACAATCCTCAGCAAGAGCAAAGCTCTGCAGAGCGCCGTCTCAAGATGATGCGTGCAATCCGCAATAAATCTAAAGGCGAGTAAAAACGCTAAACTGTTCTAAGAACGCCGCTTACGTGTACGTCAGCGGCGTTTTTTTATTATTACTAAGCCAACTCTAGATTTTATTTAAAATGTTATGTTATAACAATTCAAATTTGGTAGATCTAAATATGGCTCCCCCCTCAATTAATCAGGTACTACTTGTTGCTGGCACACATGGCAACGAGCTTTCAGGTCTTTACTTACAAAAACTCATTCGGGATGGCGTATATCAAGCCGACCGATCAACATTTCAGGTCAAAAGCACGGTCGCTAACCCTCTTGCAGTGAAGAAAAATACTCGCTTTGTCGACATAGACTTGAATCGTGCCTTCTCTGCTGCGGATTTAACATCGGATGCCAACGAAAAACGATTGGCCGCTGAGTTTGTTAAGCAACACGCTGGCAATGAAAATCAATTGATTATTGACCTACACAACACCACCAGCAATATGGGCGCAACCCTGATTCTACTTTCCAGCGACCCTTACTACACAAAGATGGGCGCCTACATCAAACAGCGCATGCCTGAAGCGAATATCCTGTTTGAAGATCGTAAGTCTTGGCAAGACCAGCCTTATTTGTGTACGACTGGTCAGCATGGATTAATGCTTGAAGTCGGCGCGCAAGCTCATGGCTCCCTCAAGTACGAAACGCTTGAGCTAATGAAGAATTTACTCACCGCAGTACTCGACTACATAGAAAACACAAACTTAAACCATACAGTTAAGCTCAGCGACTATGAGGCTTATGGATATATTGAAGAGGTCATGTTTCCACTCGATATCGATGGAATGCGCCTTGCGACCGTCCACCCAACGCTTTGTGGCCGTGACTTTGTCGCCGTCGAACCGGGCGAACCTATTCTAGCAACCTTCCTTGGCTACGATATGCACTGGCAAGGTGAAGAAACCGTCTATCCCCACTTCATCAATGAGAGTGCTTATTGTCAGAGCAATATTGCGATGGCGATGGCAGAGAAACGCATCGTCCGTGTGAGCTAGACATCAAACAGGCGGGACTAAAGTCCCGCCTGTTTACTTAAGTACAGAGTGATTGAGATATAAGACTGCTAAACACTGGTGACACAAGCAAGGAGTCGCTGTTCGATGCTCTCATCAAGCTTATGAGCAATGAACTCAATTCGACTTTCGGCACAATCATCCAGCTCCATTTCGGTTATCCCGTCTGATGTCAGGTTGTAACCAAAAATTCCCATATTGGTAATAAACACCGCCTTCATACGCTCGACATCCAAGTCTAAGAGCAGCAGCGCTAGTTTTTGGCGGTCAAACACTTTGTCTGGTGCAAATCGCCAGCCAACACTCTTAAATCCTTCCCCTTCATTCTCTGCCTTGATCAGACCGCTCTCCGGCATCGGCAATTCAGACGCAAGCGGTTTTGAAGAATGATGATGATGGTGATGATGGTGATGCTGATCGTTCGCGAGTGTTGCTCCTTCAAAGGCCGAAAACGGAATATTGCCATGTTCTGCAAATATCAGTTGAGCCTCAGGATGGCCTACCTTCTCTACATAGTTTTTCAGTGATTGCTTCTCGTCGGCTTGGTACAAGTCAATTTTGCTACCTACGACGATATCCGCAATGGCTATTTGCTGATTGAATGTTGCGTGGTCTGTGTAGCGCGTATCAGAAAGCTTTCTAGCATCAACCAACGTCAGTGTCTTTTGCAGCGATAACACTTTTCGGTAATGTTCAGAGGACAGCACTTCGAGTACTTCTTTGGGATGCCCAAGCCCTGTCGGCTCAATAAGTAAACGATCAGGTTTGGCCTCGTGCAATAGCTGGTTAAGCGCAATTTGCATTGGAAGTCCCGCTGCACAGCACATACAGCCGCCAGGCACTTCGCGAATAAAGACCTGCTCGGCCTCACCAGATTGTCCTTGCACTAAGCTGCCATCGACACCGATCTCTCCAAACTCATTCACAAGGACAGCCCAGCGCTCATCTGCAGGTTTATTCTTGAGTAGATGTAAGATTGCCGATGTTTTGCCGACACCAAGAAAGCCGGTGATGATGTTCGTTGGTACGCTTTCAATAACCGTGCTCTCAGAGCTCATTTGCGATTCTCCTATAACCTTGCACTAACGTGTGGTTCGCTGACACAACAGACTCTGAAAAAGCGGAGTACTTTGGTGGTACTTTTGAAATGCTGTTGAGATCAAAGTCAGCGCCAATGTTCGTCATTGGCGGAACATGGAAGTCGTTAGGCAAGTCTAGTCCATCAATAACGCAGTTGTGGCGAATGACGCAGCCTTTACCAATCACGGTATCAAATACGACGGAGTTGAAGCCGATAAACACATTGTCCTCTATGACAACTTTCCCACAGATGATCGCGGTAGGATCAACAAAGGCATTTTCGGATACGACAGGCATATGACCAGTTGGGTTTTTTCTTAACATTTTGGTGCCTCTACAACTTCAGGATTAGCGGCTAAACGACAGCGGCATAGCATTGGAATCTACGAGCAGTGGTTGGGTGTCGTCAAATACTATTTGACCATTTACCCAGGTACGCTTAATGCGAGATGCGAAAGAGTGCCCAGCAAAGGGTGACCAGCCACAATGGTAGAAGCTGTTTTCGTGTGTCACTGGTGTGACTGAATCACAATCAATCAAGACAAGGTCAGCGTAGTAACCTTCACGAATAAACCCTCGGTTCTCGACTCCGTAACGAATGGCAGGGTTATGCGCCGTCTTTTCGACCACGTCACTCACACTCAATCGACCGTAATGGACGTGATCCATAAGTGTAAGCAGTGCGTGCTGCATCAATGGCAAACCCGCTGGTGCTTTGTCGTATTCAACTTGCTTCTCTTCAAACGTATGTGGGGCATGGTCAGTTGCAATAATATCGATTTGACCCGCCTTAATCGCTTCAATAATCGCATCACGATCACTTTGATATTTGACCGCTGGATTACACTTAATGAGGTTACCCTTCTCAGCATAGTCTAGATTGGTAAACCACAAATGATGCACACAAGCCTCAGCGGTAATGTTCTTTCCGGCAACAGGACCAGCCTCAAACAAGCTCAACTCTTTTTCTGTCGTGATATGCAGAACATGCAGCTGACTTTGATGTTTCTTCGCCAGATCGACCGCATAAGATGAAGAGGCATAACATGCTTTGTCATCACGCAGTAAAGGATGATCGTCAATGGTGAATTCAGAGTGAGTCTTAAGCAAACGAGCTTTGTTCTCAGCGATCACTGCGCCACTTTCACAGTGCGTTACGATCAATACAGGAGAATCACGAAAAATCTTGTCTAACGCTTCCGGATGCTCCACTAAGAGATCACCTGTTGATGCCCCCATAAAGACTTTCACGCCGCAGTGTTTGCTAGGATCCAGTCTTTTGATTTGCTCCAAATTATCTTCTGTCGCACCAAGATAGAAGGCATAGTTGGCGGCAGAATTTTTTGCAGCGATAGCGTATTTCTGCTCAAGCGCTTCAATGGTTGTAGTCGAAGGGCTAACGTTGGGCATCTCCATATAACTTGTGATACCACCAGCGACTGCAGCCAATGACTCCGTTGCAATCGAGCCTTTATGAGTGAGCCCTGGCTCTCTAAAATGTACCTGGTCATCAATCATGCCAGGCATCAAGTAGGCCCCTTTTGCGTCAATCACTAGCTCGTTAGGCAGAGCACTAAGATTTGCTGCAACCTGCTCGATGCGTTGTCCTTTGATACGCACGTACGTCTCTCGAACTTCGCCTTCGTTGACGACTTTTGCGTTGATGATTAGCGTTGATGACATGGGGTTACTTAATCTCCTTTGTAAGTTCTATTTATCTCACTCGAGATAATTTAGGGCAATGTTATAACATAACATTTTTGCTGCGCAATCTTTACTAAAGGAGAGTTAGCACTACCCTAGTCACTCAAGCGTAACATTGGTCGCGTACGATTCTTTGATTATCAAGGAAGGACTATGCTCAACAACTCCCGTTTTATAATGGTGCTATGGACAGCCCTAATCGCATTATCATCGATTGGCATTTTGCTGGTCATGCCATATTCACTTGTGACAAGCGCACCACTTAATCTCAATCAACTCAGCTGTAATGTCATCAAGCCAATAGGCGACCAAACGTTTCGCATCTACACACCGTCAGACTGGCAAGCCAACGAACTGACGACTTTTTTTTGCGAATCTGTGCTTATAGGCAGCGACTATGCTCATGTAGAACTATCCTGGAAACCACGCGAGAATATTTCCTCTGACGACATCCTCTCTCAGCAGTTTGATATGTTATTTAGTCGACCGCGAGTACTAAACGGCTTGCTACCTGATCATGAAACATTTTATCAGCAAGGTTTAATTCTCCCCCCATACACCGTCTATCTATACGCTCATATCCCCATCAATAGATTGTCGGCGGCCACCTTATACAAAAGAAACATAGGTCTTCTCGATGATAAGCGCAGCCAGTCTGGATTTTTGATTCCGGAAGTAGAACTCAGAAAACGCGGCGTCACATTAGATAACACCAACACACACTGGTTTCATCACCGCAATGATCTTATCAACGCGTTCACCTCAAAGAGCGTCGATTTTATCCCAGCGATCGGTATTGAGCCTGAACTTACGGGATGGCCTGAAGGACAACGTATAGAATTGAAGACCATCCCTTCAGCGGGCAGTTGGTACATTTCCAACGCGGTTCCTAACTCCATCAAATGTGCTGCCAGCGTATCCCTACTCACGAAGATGAGGCAATCAAAGCCAATGCACCAGCTGTTAGATAACACCCACATCAACATTGACAACTGCACCCAATAAAAAGAAGACCTAAAGATCATGTCCTTTGCCTCCGTCTCCCAAAAGCAAAAAGCGCTAGTACTATCGACTTGTCTCGGCGTAGCTGTTTTGGGTGCTTTGATGTACCTATATGACTTCGCGTTACATTTTGCTATCCAAACCTTGCTTGCTCAGCATTTACCAGTTGCTCTAAATGATGCGCTTGTGAACAGCTACGACGTCACACAGCTGTTAGTGCATTCTGAATCCGTATTGAAGCGTTGGATTGAGTCTTTTCGTTTATTTTCAGTGTTTGGTTCGCCTATTATTAACAACATCGAAATTTTAGAGATATCTCTAACTGCAGCCACGTCGCAATATTCGGCGGATCTTCTCTTTAAACTGGGGGATGAGCATTACGCTTTGAACTGGATAATCTCCTCGCCAATCTCAAACCTATCTTTATCCATAATGATTGCTATCAGCGCACTGTGTACAGCTAGTACCTATTGCGTTTTGCATTCATCAGCAACCAAGCGCACCAAACTAGATCCTGCTACAACGGGGCATGAATATGATGTCGAGTTGGAGCCATTGCCAAGCCAAAAAGATTCGCTCTCGATAGAGACTGCAGCCGATAGTCAGTCTGAACCCAGTAACACGCAATCGGTGCCTACTTCGTTACTAACCATCAACTTGCTCGAACGGTCAATCAGTTTAGATGGCCACACACTGCTGATGCCTAAAACACCTTTTTTCTATTACTACTGGTATGTAAAAAGGAGCATCGACGACCTTCCTGCCTACATCAATCCTTCAATCTCAAAGCCCGATATTGACAAGGGTCGAGAACTGGCGCAAATCATGCGCTGTTTTGGTGGGCATGCCAGAGCAATTAATGAGCTTGAGCTGCACGGATTAAAAGCTAAAACGCTCGATCAAAACCGAAACAAAATTAAAGATGAGATGTTGGCGTACTTTGGTGAATTAGCGAATCCCTATCTGTTCCAAAAGAGCCGTGACCCAAAGACAGGTCGCTATCAACATCAACTAAACAAGGATATTTTTATCATAAAAACAAATACTTAAACTTAGAGACATCTCTAACCACTAAGCAATCTCGTTTTAACATAACCGTCATCAATCCCTTCTAGCTTAACTATCAACTTTTCAAGCACACAAAGGGAAATACTATGAACACCAAGTTTGCTGCGTTGACATTGGCAATCGGTTTAGGGATCTGTGCTCAAGCAAACGCACTGAATATTGTTTTAACTAACGATGACAGCTGGTCCACGACCAATATTCAGACTCTTCATACGACACTTAAAGCAGCGGGACACGACGTGATTATGTCGGCGCCATGCACAGGACAAAGTGGCAAAGGTGGAGCTATCCACTTTATGAAAGAAGTATCGGTTGACCGAACTCAACTCGACAAAGACCAAGTTTGTGTGGGTGATACTGACACAACCGTCGCTTTCGAAGACTACACAGAAGGCACACCAACAATGGCTGCGCTGTATGGTATCGATGTCTACGCTATGGAGCGTTGGGGCAAGCAGCCTGACCTCGTTATCTCTGGCCCTAATGAAGGCAACAACGTGGGTTACTCAACCAACATGTCGGGTACGCTTGGTGCAACTAATGCCTCTATTGCACGTGGCATCCCTGCGATTGCTGTAAGCGCTTACGATGGCGAAGCCAGCAAAGCACAAGACGTTGCAAACATCGTTGTTGAGCTTCTTGATCAACTTGTTGAAAAGACAGCAGACGGCGCACCACTATTGCCTAAGTTCACTGGTCTCAACGTTAACATTCCTGAAGATCCAGCGAATCATCGCGGATTCAAACACACCCAAGTGGGTTGGAACGCAGGCCACGACAACATGATTGTCAAGTTCACCGACGACCTAGCCTCAAGCGACATGTTTATGGGTTACGTCGCAATAGAAATGATGAAACATGACCCAAGTCTGACGATGGACGAAGCCATGGCTATCGCCAGAAGCATGTATAAAGACAAAGCAGGCATCAGCATGGATTCAGACGCGAACTACGCTGATCAGTCAGAAAACAGTGAAGGCATTGCTGTTGGCCAAGGATATGTCACCATCAGTGCGATTCAAGCTAACGTTCAGGGTTCTGTAGCTAAGTCAGAGTGGGTTCGCTACAAGCTAAACGAACTGTTTTAAGGAGTCGGCATGAAAAAGCTATTACTACTGAGTGCTGCGACCGCGGTTTTAGCAGGCTGTAACGACAGTTCAGATTCAAGCTCTGCAATGAGCCAAGGTGACTTTGTTTCTACCTACCAGGGTCAATACGTAGGTAGCCAACTGATAGATTCAGAGCCAATGCACTTGGGGCTTACTGTCAACGAAGGCGCATTTTACCTGACCGTGACCGACGCTAATGAATCATCAACCGTCTACACCGGCGACTACAGTGAACAGTCTGGTAAGCTAAGCTTCAATCAAGGTGAGATCCAATGTGAGTTAAACGGTGTGTATCACTGTGAATCGGGATCAGATAGTGTTGAGTTACGAACTCACGCTCCAACTGATTGGATCGCTATTGAAGAGCTAAGTGGCACATACCGCAATTCAGAAGAGTCTAGGCTCACAATTGTGCAATCTGGTGAGCAGATTTATGTTGAGCTAGCGAATTGCATGCAAGCCGGCCAGAAAATGGGTGCCAACGAGGTCAAATTTGAAGCTGGTTTTTGTTTTGACCAAGAGGTATTAGTCATGATTGAACCTCAGACGCTTGAAACGGATGGCGACACACTCAAAGTAACCTCATCCAACCCACTTTTAGGCGGCTACTGGTTTAAAGGTTAGTCGCCCCCCTAACATACTGAGTACCATCGCAAATACCGTCTCAGGTCGACATCTGGGGCGGTATTCTCTTTGCTGGCTTTCTAACCTTTCAATCAATATCCACAATTCTTTTGGTGACACTGCTCACGGAACCGACTATCATCCTCTAACGCAAATCATTCTCATTGCCATCAATAAGTGCTATCGCTGGCCACTCGCTACTATCTATTATGACTATCTCTCACAAAGACTATTACAAGATTGCCCTGCCCTTTATTATCTCTACCGTCACTCAGCCACTGCTTGGCGCGGTAGACACTGCCGTCATCGGCCAGTTAGGCATTGCTGAGCTTATTGCCGGCGTTGCCGTCGGTACGGTAATTATGAATACCTTGTATTGGTTGTTTGGCTTCTTTCGCGTCAGCACGACGGGTCAAAGTGCGATGGCTCTTGGAAGAGGTGATCAAAGTCTTCTGGCAAGCAGCCTGATGAGACCGTTTGTACTCGCAGCCTCAGTTGGCCTGGTGTTTATTGTCCTGCAATCTTTGCTCTGGCAAGGTGCTCTCTGGATTATTGAACCCGAAGCCGATGTGGCGCAGCAAGCTGAGATCTACTTTTCTATTCTTATCTTTGGCGCCCCGTTTGTCCTGCTCAACTACACGGTGATCGGTTGGTTGATGGGTCAAGCGAAAGCGAAAGAAACACTTTATACCCAAGTCTTTGGCAACGTTCTTAATATCGTGCTTGATGCTGTATTTGTATTGTATTTTGACCTTGGCGTCGCCGGGGTTGCCTATGCAAGTTTAATCGCTCAAATAGTGATGTTTGCCATCGGTATGAGTTTGGTTCTGAGAACTTCAGGGGTATCGTTGTCATCGCTCATGTCAGCATCAAAGATGAGCAAAAGCGATCTTGCGACCATCGTCTCATCAAATACAGATCTACTGCTGCGCACGATTTGCTTGCTCACCTTCTTCAACATGATGGCACGAACGGGCGCTCAGCTTGGTACCGACACTCTCGCGACTAACGCCATCCTGATGCAGATAACCTTTATCGTCAGCTACCTTTTTGACGGCGTGGCGAATGCATCGAGTGTCTTCGCAGGAAAAGCAGTCGGTGAAAAAAATCCATCCATGCTTGATCGCGTTTTGAGGCTCAACTTTCAATGGACTGCTGGCTTAATTATTCTGCTCACACTCGTCATCGCTCTATTTCAGACTCAATGGGTTTACCTATTTACAAGCCTAGAGACCATCGTCGACTTGTATCAGGAAATGACGCCATGGCTACTAATGTTCCCTCTAGTGGCAGGTTTCGGCTTGACCGTGTACGGCATCTTTACGGGTACAGGAACGACAAGGCCTGTCAGAGACTCAAGTATCGCGACACTAATTGTGTTTCTTGTCGTGCAAGCACTTAGCGTGGATTTATGGGGAAATCATGGACTTTGGCTCGCCTTTACCCTGTTCTATTGTGGTCGTATTGCTTTCTTGTATCCGTTCATAGCTCAAGTCAAAAAGAAGTGTATATAGGTAGAGACAGACAACGCTATCCATACACTAAAAAAATAACTAAAACACATTGATAAAAGCGCTCATTAAGAGCGCTTTTAAATTAGTCATTTGAGCTAATTAATATCGATAAGATACAAAATTGGCGCTCTTTCACACTTCTCAGTGAACGAGGGGAATGATACCATTGTTACGTTATAACATAAGCTATCAGAGCCATTCCGTGACCCCCTCAATCCTTACTGTCAATCAGCTTTCAATCCAGTCAAAAGAACGTGTCTTGTTCCAAGACATTCAGTTCGACATCAACGCGGGAGAAATGCTTGCAGTAATGGGACCATCTGGTATCGGTAAGTCAATGTTATCAAAGGCAATTGCTGGCTTTACTCCAGACTCGATGTCGGTTTCAGGCGATATCTTCTTAGCGGGTACCAACGTCAGTAATGTGTCCCTGATAGAGCGAGCACCAGAGCAGCGTCCAGCGTTTATTTTTCAAGATGCTCTGCAGGCTCTAAACCCTTTGGTGGCGGTCGAGGCTCAGCTGACACTGGCACATACAGGTTGGCGTACCAAGCCTAAAGCAAACGAGCTAAGCTCTATCGTCGCGCTACTTAAGCGACTTGGCTTTTCTGATCCTTCTGCAATCCTCAAGCTTTACCCAAGCCAGTTATCCGGAGGTCAGAGACAACGAATCTGCATCGCGATCGGACTGCTAAGTAAAGCATCTCTATTAATTGCAGACGAACCAACCAGTGCGCTTGATCCGGTTACGGAACAAGAGATCCTAACTCTAATCCGCGAAAGTGTTCGAAATGCCAACATGGCAGGTATCCTGATCACCCACGATCTCCACAGTGCATTAGAGTGCGACAAAATGGTGGTTATTGATGAAGGCCGAGTTATCGCTTACGGCGAACCCCGCCACGCACTTGAATGTAGTTCACATGATTTTTGCAAAGCTTTAAGGGGATTGATCTGATGCAAGCCATTTCTTCTCAGCAAACCTTTCGAGCAGAAAGCGCAGAAGCATCAGGCGTGCTGTTTGAGCATGTAGGCGTGCATCATTACTCAGTGCCTAGGTGGTTGGGCGGTAAGCCTTTTAGAGCACTAGATCAGGTCTCGCTAAAGATTGCTGAGCGCAGCGTTGCGATTGTCGGCCCTTCTGGTGCGGGCAAGTCCACTATGATTGAGCTCTTATTTGGGTTACGCGCTCCACAAGAAGGTCGCATCACGGTGTTGGGACACACTCTGCCTATCGCCTCTAGCAATGAGCGGCTTGCGCTTTGTAAGCAGATCCAGCTGATCCCGCAGGAGCCACATACTAGCCTCAACCCTTATTACACCGTTGCTCAAGTGTTGATTGAACCGCTGGAAAGTCTGGGTATTGAGGGCAATCATCAGCAAAAAGCACAGAGAGCACTGGAAGAGGTTGGGCTTCGACCTGAACTAATCGCTCTAACACCAAGCCAGCTCTCCACAGGTCAGGCACAGCGTGTCGCGATTGCTAGAGCGCTTATTGTAGAGCCAGAGGTGCTGGTTGCCGATGAACCTACCAGCAGCCTTGATCCCGTTAACCGCCAGCGACTTATTGATCTACTCAACACGCTCAAACAACAAAGAGCACTCAAACTCATTTTAGTCACACACGACCTCGACGCAGCCAATGCATTGTGCGATGACATAGTCGTCTTAGATCAAGGGAAAATCGTGGAACATGATGAGGCAGATCGCATCATGACCTCCCCGACTCACCCAACAACCAAGGCGTTAATCCACGCCCAATCGCTATCTTCAGCGATAAATAAACACAACACTAACTCACAAACACAATAGAGAACACTCACCATGCGTTTCCATTCCATTAAACTAGCATGTGCGCTTGCTTTAGCTTTGCCATTGACAGGCTGTTTTGATTCTAAAGAAGAAGCTCAAAATACAGCAGCCGACACAGCGGCAAAATCAGAGATTCGTGTTGCTATGATGCAGCCACCGCGTACTGGTCTATCGCCACTTTCAGACGATGCTTTCAAGCTATCTCGCTGGAGCACGGCGGAAACGCTTATCAACCTAACGCCGAAATCAGAAGCAGAGCCAATGCTCGCTACGGTATGGGAACAAGTCGATCCATTAACTTGGCACTTTACCATTCGTGAAGGCGTTAAATTCCACGACGGTTCAACGCTAGATGCTAATGCAGTCGTAAACTCACTTCAAAAGGCGCTCGATGCTGCGCCCAAGCCGCGTATTCTTGACGGTATCGACCTTGAAGTGACCGCATTGGATGCAAGCCACGTTGAGATCAAAACGACCTTCAACGACCCACTGCTCCCAAGCCGACTATCCAGCCCTCAGTTGGCGATTCTGGCTACCAGCGCATATCAAGATAACGGCCGCGTCATCCCAACAGGTGCAGGTACTGGTCCATTCGAACTAGTAGAAATCAACGGCACCACCAGCGCAAAACTAGAGCGTTTTGATGGCTACTGGGGTGAGAAAGCTAAGATTGAAACCGTTATCGCAGAATACGTACCAAACGGCTTTGCTCGCGCAGCAGCACTTCGCACAGGTACAGCTGATGTTGTAGAAGCCGTACCCGTTTCCCAAATCGCGACACTAGATGAAAACCTGTTGCACGAAGTAGCGATGCCGCGCACCAACACGCTTTACCTCAACAACAAGTCTGAGGTATTTAGCCAGCTTGAGCTTCGTAAGGTGGCAGCTTCAGCGGTTGATCGTGAACAGATCATTCGTACCGTTTACGAAAACCACGCTGATATCGCAGAAGGCTTGCTAGGTCCTGCTCTCGCTTGGGCTGCACCAATCCGTCCAGAAGCAGCAGCTCTAGAAGAAGGTAAAAAAGCCAACGGTGAGAAAATCGTTATCGGTACCTTTACCGACCGTGCAGAGCTACCAGAAGTTGCAGCACTACTTAAGCAGCAACTAGAAGTAGCAGGCTTCCAGGTTGAGCTTGATATCCGTGAATACGCACAAATTGAAAACGATGCACTTTCTGGCAAGTTTGATGCGTTCATCCTGTCACGTGCGACCGTACTAGATTCGGGTGACCCAGTGGCATACATGCAGAGCGACTTCGGCTGTGAAGGCTCATTCAACCTAGGTCAATTCTGTTCAGAGACCGTAGATGAAGCACTGACTCACGCAGACCTTCAGCCTCTTGGTGAACAGCGTCAAAAGGCGATCATTACTGCTGAGCAAAAAATTCTTGGTGAGTTCGCTGCGATCCCACTGCTGCACGAGCGTGTGGTTCAAGGTGAAAGTGAGCGTGTAACGGATGCGGTTCGCGATCCAAGCGAGCGTCGTCTAATCAACGCACAAACCAAGGTTAACTAAACCCAATGATGCCTGCTGGTGCCCATAGACTATCGTTAAACGCAATCGCCCCATGGCTATCGCGTTTGGCGTCACTTATTGTCGTTGTTATTCTTGTCGGTTTAATGCCGGATATTGCCGGCATCGACCCAAGCCAATCTATCCTTCGAGCACGTGCTGGTCAGCAACATATGCTGACGCCTGAAGCACTTGCGGCGGTTAGAGAGGACCTTCAACTCGATCGTTCTGCCACAGAAAGGCTAATTGATTGGTTGGGTGATGCCCTTCAGGGCGACTTAGGTGTGTCTTGGATAGATGGCACATCAGTGTCAGATGGCATTCAGCAGACATTGTCTACCTCACTTTTCCTAATGTCACTCGCACTCGGGCTGACATTTTTTCTGTGCGGACTTGGTTTACTGCATACGCTCTATCGATGGAAGGCCAACAAACTCGCTCAAACTCACAACAGTTTGAGTACGGTACTGATATCGCTGCCAGAGTATGTCATCGCCTCGGTACTAATACTGGTTTTCTCCATCTGGCTGGGTCTATTTCCACCTTATGGTTGGCAGAGCTGGCAAGATATCTGGCTGCCAAGCCTCGCTCTGGCATTGCCTGCCAGTGGTTTGTTTAGCCGACTCCTCAGAGACAGCTTGCAACGCGTTCTTAACGAGCCTTGGGTCATTACTTGGCTGAGTGCGAATGTGAGCCCAAACCAAATCCTAAGATTTGCCGTTAAACGCGCCATTAGCAGCCTCATTCCTCAGATTTCGATGATCATGATAGGTCTAACTGGCGGCGCGGTAGCGGTAGAACAGATTTTTTCGATTCCAGGTATTGGCCGACTCATTCTTGGCGCAGCTAAGGCGCAAGATTTACCGATGCTACAAGGTGGGCTTCTAGTACTGCTACTGATCTCCATCTTTATTAGTAGTGTTGGGCTACTCATACAACAATGGATTCTTGGGCAGAGTTTAAAAAGTGGCAAATTGATCAGCAGCCACACAACATTTTCGTTTACTTCGAGTAAGGGCAAACGCCTCACAGCCTACTCTATTTTTGCCGTTCTATTTCTGGTTGTCTTTTGGTCGCTAATTCACGACCCATATACTAGCCAATACGTTAGATTGGCAGCACCAAGCCTTGAAGCGCCGCTCGGCGCCGACGGTATCGGCCGAGACTTAATGGCTCGCATTGGTGCAGGCATGCTATCGACATTCAAAGAAGGTTTTATCGCGACCTTACTCAGCTTATTTGTTGGCATCATCCTGGGTTTCAACACCAGAATAAGCCAAGGTCTTATCGAGATTACTAAGGGCGTCCCTTACATTATTGCCGGTCTGTTGGTTGCGGGTGTAACCGGGATGCACCCGAGTAGCGCAATGATCGCCATCGTCTTTGTTTCTTGGGCACCGCTCGCTGCACATTGCTCAAGCCTAATTGCGGAGGCCAGAGCCCAGCCCTATACCCACTTAGCCCCAATCTGGGGAACGGGTTCCGTCAAGGTGCTAAGGCATTACATTCTGCCTTACGTTATGCCACCACTACTAAGGCACGCATTACTAAGATTGCCAGTGATTACCTTAAGCCTTACGGCGCTGAGCTTTATTGGTCTGGGTGCCAAGCCTCCTTCACCAGAGTGGGGCTTGATGATTGCCGAGAACTTACCCTATATCGAGCGAGCACCAATGGGTGTGATGGGACCCATAGCGGGTCTTGTTATGATGGGTGTTGCCATCAATTTGTTGTTTGATGATTAAGCTGTCCATGATCCGAATCAAGGTAAAACGCGTGCAACAAGATTAACATCTCGCAACACGAAATTTTGAGATCATTAAGATCTAACATCGCTCTCAATATAAAAGCCTAATAATGAACAATAACAACACTCACCTTACCCTCGAAATGATCGACGGTGCGATCGCTAAAGTCGAATCAGCAAACCACGTTTCCCTAGAAGGTTTGAAAACGCTTCTCAGCCTGCAGCCGGAGCAAACTGTGGAAATGTTTGGAGCGATGCGTGCTCTTGAGTCAATCGACGATAGATATAAGCAGTTGATGACCAAGTATCCGCAGCTACTGGACAATGCCCAGCACGTTTTGGAAACCTCCATTCTGCTTGGATAAGTTGACCAAAATATAGATTCAGCGCGCCACACTCTCTTAATTGGCGCGCTCAATTACCTGCATTCCGCCGCTATAACTCGCGCAACTCCAACACCCTCGCCTACCCCTTGATAATGAACGCAATTGAACATATCCCTATTGCCAACCATACTGATATGTAACCTTTTTCCTTTTCGCTGAAGACTGTTCTTCATTATTTGGAACGCTCACAGACTCTCAGAATGCAGGAAGCAATGTGCGATGTCGGAATCTAACCAACAATTCGAACTCATTTTCTTTGAAGAAATGGCTGAACATCTTGAAGAGATGGAATCCCTATTACTTGAAATGAACCAAAATGATGACGAGCCTGACTTGGCAGATAAGCTTGACGCTATTTTTCGAGCAGTTCACTCGATAAAAGGCGGCTCTGGCATTTTTGGTTTTGACGATATTACTCACGTCAGCCACGTTCTCGAGAGCTTGCTCGATAAGATGCGCAATCATCAAATTACCCTCACCCAAGCCGTTGTCGATGCGCTACTTAATGCCCGTGACTTACTCGACGTACTCAAAGGCTCATATCAAGCCGATCACGACTCAGCGTCATTCAAATCGCAAATCGATACGCTGTGTGATGAGCTGCAGCGCGCAACAGTGTCACCAGATTCTCCACCAACAAATTCAGAGGCCGCCCCTTTCTCTACCAGCGCACCCTTGTCCGCGGCGGAGAAATCAACCATCAAAATCCTGTTGGTTGAGGACAGTAAGGTTATACAAAAAGTCGCCAGTTTCACTTTAAACAAGATTGGTTTTAGTTCAGTAGAGGTTGCAGAGAATGGCAAGCATGCACTAGAAATCTTAGAGGCCTCGCAAGACGAACCTTTCCAACTGATTCTCCTCGATTGCCAAATGCCGGTGATGGATGGATATCAAGCAACTGAAAAGATACGACAAGGCGCGGCGGGAGAGAGTCACAAGAGCGTCACCATTATCGCCATGACCGCAATGACAGGAGATGAAGAGCAGAAAAGGTGTATAGAAACGGGAATGGATGATTACCTGTTAAAGCCAATGAAAGCCGAGCTAGTAGAGAAAAAAATAAACCAGTGGCGCGGCAAAATACTCCCCAATTCTGAGCCAGCACCGCCCTCTAGCCCCATATCACAGCCGAAAAAAGCCGACAGTAGTCAACGCGCGATCCCAGCGACCAAGTCTCTGGAGTCGTCCTCAATTCGAGTGAGCACGCAAAAAGTTGACCTGCTTATCAACCAAGTGGGTGAGCTCATCATCACTCAATCTATGTTGCAAAAACTCACCTTCGATTTAGGGCTAAACAGCAACGAACTGCTTGCCGGTAGACTCAACCAGCTAGAGGCGAATACCAGAGATCTTCAAGCCACCGTCATGTCGGTACGCATGATGCCCATCGGCACCGTTTTTGGTCGTTTTCCACGTATCGTACGAGATCTTTCCCACGCCCTGAAAAAAGAGATTCAGCTCAACATCGAGGGTGAGCAAACACAGCTCGACAAAGGACTGCTCGAAATGTTGGTCGATCCGCTCACACACTTGGTTCGCAATAGTATTGACCATGGTATCGAGGCGCCAGAGCAAAGAGCGAAACTCAACAAAGCCTCCCACGGCACGATCACATTGTCTGCGGTGTATCGCGGAGGTGACGTCATTGTTCATGTCGATGATGACGGTGCAGGCATCGATCCACAAAAAATCCTCACCAAAGCCAAAAATAACGGGCTGACACTGCCTCAAAACATGAGCGAGCAGGACATATTTCAATTGATCTTTTCTGCCGGTTTCTCAACAGCAGAACAAGTCACCGAAGTCTCTGGTCGAGGTGTGGGTATGGACGTAGTCAAACGTAATATCGCGAGTATGGGAGGCACAGTAGAAATAAGTTCTACTCTTGGAATCGGAACCAGAATGTCGATCCGACTGCCGCTTACCCTTGCCATACTCGAAGGGATGTCGATCAGTGTCGGTGAGCATGTCTACATCATTCCATTGTCTAATATTGTTGAATCGCTGCAACCAAAACAGCACGACCTCAAAAAACTCAACAGCGGCGAGACCATGATAAAAGTACACGATGACTACATCCCAGTGCTTCGATTGCATAACTTCTTCAATCTAGACACCGACATCACCGACCTTAGCAATGGCATTATGGTGCTACTCGAACACGGCAGCAAAACCATTGCTCTATTTGTTGATAGCTTGCTTGGACAGCAACAAGTGGTGGTCAAAAACCTAGAAAACAACTTTCGCAAAATCCCTTGTGTTTCCGGAGCCACCATCATGGGAGATGGGCGAGTCTCGCTGATCTTAGATGTCGCCGATTTGGTTCGCCAGCCAGATACCTTGCACTGCAAATAACCGCTATCAACAAGTTAACTTGGTATAAGCCAACTATTTCCTAGACTATTTTCAACTCTATCAGTTTATTGCTCATAATGTGCTCACCTTAAGAGTGACATTAACCCAATGCAAAGGATAACCACTTTGGAAATAGGAGCGAAAATAGTGAACAGCGCCTCCGACAACGACAGCCAATCCGACGCAAAAGGCTACTTAACCTTTTGGCTTGGTGAAGAATATTACGGCATCGATATTCTCACGGTTCAAGAGATCATTACTTACAGTCAAGTGACTGCCATCGCCAACATGCCACCCTACATCAAAGGGGTCATGAACCTTCGTGGCGTAGTGATACCCATTGTAGATATGCGGCTCAAGTTTCAGCTAGAAGATGTACGCTATCACGACATGACCGTCGTCATTATTCTCAATATTGGTGAGCGTATCGTTGGCATTGTGGTCGATAGCGTCGCCGATGTGGTTGCCATCGACGCCAACGACATACAGCCCGCCCCCGACTTTGCTGACGCCCTTGATACCAAATACATTCAAGGGCTCGCTTCGCAAAGCGAGCTCATGCTTATTCTAATTCACATCCAAAAACTTATGACCAGCCGTGACATGGCACTGTTCGAACAACTCGATAGTGACGCTTCGCTTGTCCACGACAATCAGTAAGGTTATGCCCATGAGTAACAATGACCAAGAATACCTTATCAAAGAGAACGAGATACTGGTGTCAACCACGGACATGTCTGGGCGCATTACCTTTGCCGATGACAATTTTGTCCGCGTCAGCGGTTTCTCCAAAGAAGAGTTAATCGGAAGTCCGCACAACATTGTTCGCCATCCAGACATGCCGAAAGAAGTGTTTGAAGATCTCTGGCGCGAAATCAAAGCCGGCAACTGCTGGTCTGGGATCCTCAAAAACAAACAAAAAAATGGCGGCTTCTACTGGGTAAAATCTGATGTCACACCCCTGTATAAAGACGGGAATCAACTTGGTTTCATGTCTGTTCGCTCCATGCCCGATAAAGCCGAACTCGATAATGTCAAAGCGCAATATGCGAAGTTCAAAGACGGCGAACAAGATGACCACACCATACAAAGTGGTAAGATGGTGAAAAAACATCGAACAAACCCGCTGCGTGCACTCACCATTAAACAACGCCTGTTTGGCTTAGTGGCCATGGCCACTGTCGCCCTGCTTACTGTCCTCGGTATCGGCATACACAGCTCGTACACTGAAAAAGAAGCTGTCGAGCATCTTTACAATAATCATATCGAGTCCTACAGCCGACTGCACAGCATAGACAAACTCTGGATAGAGAATCGTTTATTGTTGCAATCTCTACTGCTACCCAACA
The DNA here is from genome assembly GCF_050337275.1 of Vibrio wakamikoensis. Lineage (NCBI taxonomy): Bacteria > Pseudomonadati > Pseudomonadota > Gammaproteobacteria > Vibrionales > Vibrionaceae > Vibrio > Vibrio wakamikoensis. The sequence goes on from NZ_JAKJST010000023.1 coordinate 61,253, forward strand.
GCTTCGACTATCGCATCACCGCGGGACAACAGCTCAAGCAAAACACGACAGAGTTAGAGCAGCTCAGCGAAGCACTGATCAATAAGTTTGATACCGAACACGCCTCCATCATCGAAAAGTATCGAGTCATCGCCAACCAAAGCACTCTGCTTGCAACCATGACTCTGCCTGAAATTTACAGCATACTGATGTCAAGCGATGCCAGCCTTCACGACAGTGAACTGTTTAGAACTCGCGTTTCTGTCGCCATTTCAGAAATCACCAGCTACGAAGACAATCTCGGCGCTTTGATTAGCGAGAACCGAGTTCAATCTGCGGAAATCTACGATCAAAGTAAGCAGGTATTCTGGTTTGAAGTCGCCTTGGCCTCGGCTATCACTCTGTTGTTTATCGGCATCTACTTGGTGTTTGCGTATCTGTTTAGCCACGACATCAATCGTCGACTCAAAGATATCCGCCGTTACTTTAAACGACTGGTCAAACAGGACTATCTGTTTGACATTGATATCAAAAACAACGACGAAATTGGCCAAGTTCTCCAGTCACTCAAAGTCATGAAAGTTCAATTAGCCTATAGCATGGAAAGCGTACGCCAAAAAGCAGTCTCGGCGACGCGAATCAAAATCGCGTTAGACAACGTGAGTACCAACATGATGATTGAAGACAGTGACCACACCATTATCTACGTTAATCCAGCCATCGAAGGTATGTTTGAGCAAGCCCAGCAAGAATTCCAAACCTTAGCTCCTGATTTTGATGCCACAAAGCTTGTGGGATCCAAAATCAAAGATCTAAATATTCCTGGGCTCTGCCCTCCACCCCACCAGCTCAGCCCTGCGAGTGGATTCGAGCAAGAGCCACATTCAGCCAATAAAGAGCAGGTGCAGGAAGTGGATATCAACGGCCGCATTTTCCGCATCGTCAGTAATCCTGTTATCGACGCATCAGGCCAGCACATTGGTTATGTGACCGAATGGTCAGATCGCACCACAGAGATCGCGGTCGAGAAAGAAATTGAGCACGTGATCGCCTCAGCCGTTGATGGTGACTTCACAAAACGCATGGCGCTTGATGGCAAGACCCCATTTTTCACCATGCTGTGTGGCAACATGAATCGCTTGCTAGAGATAAGCGAAGTGAGTTTGGCTGACATTGTTTCCGTGCTGTCTGCGTTAGCCAAAGGCGATCTTACCGCACAGATTGGCGCCGATTATTCTGGTGCGTTTGGCGAGCTTAAAACCAGCTCGAACCTTACTGTCAGCAAGCTTAAAGAGATGATTCAGCACATCAAAACCTCGGCAGATACCATCAATACTGCGACCAAAGAAATTGCCATTGGTAACATCGATCTCGCACAGCGCACAGAAAAGCAAGCGCGCAGCCTAGAAGTGACCTCATCCAGCATGGAAGAGCTGACGATTACCGTAAAACAAAACTCCGAGCACTCCAAACAAGCCAACCTACTCGCAAAACAAACCTCAGACAATGCACGTAAGGGCGGCGAAGTGGTTAAGCAGGTGGTTGATAACATGTCAGAAATCCATACCAGCTCACGAGAGATCATGAACATTATCTCCGTCATTAACAGCATTGCTTTTCAGACCAATATTCTCGCTCTCAATGCCGCCGTCGAGGCCGCTCGAGCAGGAGAGCAAGGACGTGGGTTTGCTGTTGTTGCTACCGAAGTTCGTAACTTAGCGCAGCGCTCTGCTGCAGCGGCCAAAGAAGTAGAGAGCCTGATTAACTCCTCAGTGAATAAGATTGAGACCGGTTCGAAACTGGCCTCACAAGCCGGTGATTCTATTTCTGGTGTGGTTAATTCCATTCAAGATGTGGCGCAGCTGATAGAAGAGATCACCCAAGCCTCAGTTGAGCAAAGCACGGGGATCGATCAGGTGACACAAGCAATACTAGAAGTCGATGATGTGACCCAGCAAAACTCTGCTTTGGTGGAAGAAGGCTCAGCAGCTGCAAGCTCACTCGAAGAACAGGTGGCTAACTTAGCACTCTATGTCTCGGTGTTTGATACCGGAGATCAAAATGTCAGTGACATTGGCGAGGTGCAACTTCCGACTCAGGAGAGCCATTTAAGACCCGTCAGTCCACGCTTACTTTCAAATAGTGACAACGAGGACTGGGCTGAGTTTTGATGATTGTACATACTCATTTTGAATATACCGATGACGACTTTGCTGCGATCGCCTCCCTTATCTACAAAAGAGTGGGCATTGACCTTCACAGCAACAAAAAAAAACTGGTCTACAATCGGCTAGTCGGAAGATTAAGAGCACATCAACTGAGCCGTTTTGCTCAGTATATTGCCTTACTTAACGACCAGTACCACGCTGAGTGGGAGTACTTTGTCAACGCGCTCACCACCAACTTGACCTATTTTTTCCGCGAACCTTATCACTTCACGCTCCTCAAGCAGCATGTTCGCGACCATTATGTTGGCAATAGAGTCATTGAGCCGATTCGGATCTGGTGCAGTGCCTGCTCAACCGGTGAAGAGGCGTATAGCATCGCCATCACCATGGCTGAGGCGTTTGAAAGCTATCAGCCTCCGGTCAAGATACTGGCAACCGATCTCAACACGCAAGTGCTCGCGACCGCCAAGCATGGACGCTATACATTGGAGCAATTAGGCAGCGCGAGTGAGGAGCAAAAAAAACGCTTCTTTCACTTTAATAAAGCGGCGAAAATGTACGAAGTAAAGCCAGAGATACAAGCGTTGGTGCACTTTAAGCGACTGAATCTTATGGATCATCAATGGCCAATGCAAAAGCAGTTTCACACCATTTTTTGTCGTAACGTACTGATCTATTTCAACAGAGAGACCCAGTACTCGATCCTGACTAAGTTCGCGAATTATTTGCCGAAAGACGCCTTACTGTTTCTCGGTCACTCTGAAAGCTGCCCTGCGGAGCAAACGCCGTTCAAGCTGCTAAAACAAACCGCTTACCGACGAGTATAACAACGATGCTAAAAGTACTGATCACCGATTCTAATAATGGTACCTGCCAACATCTAAAAAGCATCATCAGTAGTCAGACCAACATGACGGTAGTTGGCATCGCCCATGACGCTCACCAAGCCAGAGCGTTGATTAAAGAAGTCGAGCCCGATGTAGTTACGCTTGCTATCGAACTTGTTGGTATGAATGGTCTTGCGTTTCTCGGCAAAATTATGACCCTGCGTCCTATGCCAGTTGTCGTCATTTCTCAGCTTTTCTCCAATAACCCACTACTCGCCAAACAAGCCATCAAACTGGGCGCAGCGTCCTACATTCAAAAGCCAAATTTATCCGCAGTGTCAGCAAGCCATATTGATTCCTTCGCACGAGAGGTGATCAAAAAACTAAGAGAAGCGAAGTCTCAGTTCAAACGCGCGCAGCAAACCATGCATAATCAAAGCTACTCATCACCACTAAGACCGACATTGCAACAAGAGTCAGCACCAGTGTCGACAGGGCAAGTATCCCATCGACTCATTGCCATTGGCGCTTCAACTGGGGGAACCGAAGCCATTACCACACTACTTCGATGCCTGCCGGAAAATAGCCCCGGTATTGTCATTGCTCAGCACATGCCTTCAGGCTTTACCAGTTCATTTGCCTCACGGCTACAAGGTCTATGCTCGGTTCAAGTACAAGAAGCGCGCCATGATGAAGTGATCAAATCTGGCCACGTCTACATTGCGCCCGGCGGCTACCATCTAAAAATACAAAAACGCGCCGGCTGTTTTTACACACAGCTCAACGATGACGAACCAGTCAATCTCCATAAACCTTCGGTTGACGTTCTATTTGAGTCCGTCGCTGAGCAAGCAGAAAAAAGGGGCATCGGTATCATTCTTACCGGGATGGGAAAAGACGGTGCGCGCGGCCTATTAAAAATGAAGCAAGCAGGCGCTATGACCTACGCGCAAGATGAGCAAAGCTGTGTGGTGTACGGCATGCCAAGAGCGGCGAAGAACTTAGGGGCAGTGTCTAAAGAAGTACCCCTTGAGGATATAGCGGAAGAACTGCTTCAACTTAACTCTTATACCGTTACTCCTGATGTTTGACAGAGTTAATACTTGTTCACATGCTGTTAATATGTGTTTGCCCTACTAAAAGTAATCCCTTGTCTGTTGGATATTTGCAAGGCAAACTGCTGGGCAAAAGTTCGAAAACACTCTGAATGTCTAAAAATCGCCATATTTTTCGAAACGAGGGATTTTATATCATTGGCTTTTCGGTTTCGGTGGCTGAAAGTTTGGGATAATTTGGAAACCATTTGGAAATAGCTATGCCTGTACTCTTACCAGAGTAATAGCGACAGAAAATTCATTATTTCTGTTGCGCTGTACTTACGAACCGATAAGAACATAAATCGATATCTACTTAGCTATCTTTACACTCCTTTACATCACATGACGTTACCTTACCTATATTAGTATATTCTTAAATAATGATATAAAGAGAAGGAAAACGTCATGAAAATCAAAAGCACGATCATTGCATTACTCGGTATTGTTATCGCCTTCGGAGCAGTGGCAGGTGGAATGAATAAAGGCATGAACAACAATATGCCACGTCCAGCATTTTCACAGTTTGACCTGGATGGTGATGGCAAGATAACCGAAGCCGAGTTCAATCAAGCACGCTCAGAGCGTATCGCACAGCGAGCGGAAGAGGGGCGTACGTTAAAAAATATCAATCAAAGCCAAAGTTTTGCTTCGTTAGATAGCAACGCGGATGGCGCTATCTCTCAACAAGAGTTTAACGCTCATCAAGGCTTGGCGAACCCCCAAAATATTATGGGCAAAGGCAAAGGCAAAAACAATCTATAGCTCAATTCAAGCAGGCCTCCATTTGTGAGGCCTGACTTATTTTGAGATCAAGGAAGAAAGCATGCTTATGTTGGTGTGCTAATTTTACTTAAGGTAAAGCTAATGTATATGGTAAGGGAATCGCTATGACTAGGTATAGCTGGTTACAAAGGGCTCTGTTAATTCCACCTGTCTTGTTGGGCATCGCGCTATTGGTGGTGGCACCGGGCATGAAAGCCGAACCGCCTAAAGCGAGCAGTGCTGCCACTAAAAAGGTGGTACGGGTGCTGAAAGTTGAGCCACGAAACATCCAACCTTCAGCCATCGGATATGGGCATACCGAACCTGCTCAAGATTGGCAGGCGCAGTCCGAACTCGACGGTGCAGTTGTATGGGTTTCGGAGCAATACAAAACCGGTGCCATTATTCATAAAGACAGCGAAATCCTCAGAATCGATCCTGCCTCTTATCAACTCACCATTGCCCGCTTGCAGGCAGAGCTTGAAGTACTAATGCTAACGAATCAAACCATTATCGATTCTCTTAAGATCGCAGAGAAAGAGTTTCAGGTACAACAGTCTGAATATGCCCGATCAATCAAACTGAGTGAGACAGGGCATATATCCAAAACAGAGAAAGACCGCGCGACTAAAGACTTGCTCAGTAGCCAGCAACAACTTCAGACTCAAAAAAACCAGCTGGCGATTAATCAAGCGCAGCAGAAGGTATTACAAACGGAACTTGCGCTTGCAAACCGTGATCTTGAACAAACCGTGATTAAAGCTCCGTTTGATATTCGCATTGTCGAAACCTTGGTTGGGCTTGCTGAGTATGTCAACAAGGGGGAGTTGCTGTTCAAAGCGGATGGTATCGATGCCGTCGAGGTACGTGCGCAGTTTCCGCTTGGTAAAATGCGCCCACTGAGAAATTCCAATCGCTTAGACTCGCTTGACGAAGATGTGCATAGCAACTTGAGCGCGACAGTCGAGCTCCAAGCTGGCGATAAAGTGATCACTTGGCCTGCCGAGGTCAGCCGTTCCGGCGGTGAAATTGATGCTCAGACTCAAAGTCAAAGTCTAGTCGCGCAAATCAATCAGCCTTATCAGCAAGCCATTCCCGGGAAGAAGCCACCACTTATTCGTGGGACTTTCGTTAAAGTCACGATTAAAGCACCGATGATGGAGCAACAAGTCTTGCTACCGATAAACGCCATTCATGACGGTAAAGTTTACACTGTCTCTGAAGGTAAACTGAAAAGCAAACCTGTCAGGATTGATTTCGTCCAAGGGCAGGTAGCGGTGATCAAATCTGGCGTGGAATTCGGTGATGTGGTTGTACTAAGTAAACTTTCACCTGCCGTTGAGGGGATGGCTTTACAACCGCAACCGGATGAGAAAATCGGCCTTTGGTTGGATACGCAGAGCGGATTTAAAACCGCAAATGCGATTCAGAAAGAGGGCAAGCTATGATCGCTTTTTTCGCCCGCCACGCTACTGGCGCCAACGTCCTGATGATAGCGGTACTGCTGTTAGGTTTTTTTGCCTTGCCCAAACTGCAGAAAGACACTTTTCCGTTGACGCCGACCAAAAATATTGAGGTTCGGATCGTTTATCCGGGTGCGTCGCCATTTGATATGATGGAAGAAGTGTGTTATCCGTTGGAAGATTCACTCGATAAGCTGAGTGGAATGAAAGAGTTAAGCTGTGATGCCAGAGAGAATTTGGTCATCGCCAATGTGGAAATTGGTGATGATGAAGACATCGACGCCTTAACCAGTGATATTCAACAGCAGGTTAACGCAATCAATGATTTTCCGGATCGAGTTGAGCAGATTACGGTGTCGAAACTAGACCGGGTGGCAACGGTGGCCAGTGTCGCTATTACCGGCAATATGTCAGATAGGGACTTATATCTCTATGCCCAACAAATTAAGCACAAACTAAAAGAGAGCCCTCTTATCGCGCAGGTGACCGTGAGTGGTTTTGCGGATCAAGAAATAGAAATTCGCGTATCGCAGTGGAAGTTGCAACAGTACGGCCTGAGTATGTCTGACTTGTCCAATCTGGTACAACAGCAAAGTATCAGCACTCCTGCTGGTGTATTTAGTAATGACTTGGAAGAGATCAGTGTCCGCTTCGACCACTTAGGCAGCAACGTCAGAGACTTCGAAAATATCGTGATTAAATCCAGTGAGGCGGGGACTCAGGTTCGCCTCGGTGATGTCGCCGTTATTCAACAGAAGTTCACTACCGATGAAAATCAAATCCTGTTCAATGGTCAGCGTGCTGCTTTGCTCCAGGTGTCCAAAACACAATTTCAAGATACCTTGACGGTTAAGGATGCGATCGTCAGCATCGTTGAAAAAGAACAGGCGAAAGCCCCTCAAGGCGTCGCTTTAACCATCACCCAAGATTCCAGCACCAATATTATTGAGCGTCTGAGAATCCTCACCAGCAATGGCGTGCAGGGATTAGCACTGGCATTTTTGATGTTGTGGGCGTTCTTTAATATTCGCTTTAGCTTTTGGGTCACCATGGGGCTGCCGGTTTCATTCCTTGGCGCCATTTTTGCGATACAACTTCTCGGTTATACCCTGAATATGATGACGTTGGTTGGGCTGATTGTTGCCATTGGTTTGTTAATGGATGACTCGTTGATCATTGCAGAAAACATCGCCGCCAAGAGGCAACAAGGACTCCCCGCGTTTGACGCTGCAGTTGAAGGTACCAAGCAAGTCTTGCCAGGTGTGATTGCATCGTTTGCTACCACCATCATGGTGATAGGGCCGCTGATGTTTCTCACAGGCAATATGGGCGAAGTACTACGCTACATTCCCATCGTGTTATTGATTACGTTACTCGTCAGTCTGATAGAAGCTTTCTTGATCTTGCCGTCTCATTTGGCACACAGCCATACTGAATTGCGCTCTAATCCAATACGGGACAAGTTCATTGCCGGTTTTGAAAACATCAGAGACAGATTCTTTATGCCAGTGAGTGTCAAGGCGATGAATGCACCTTATCTTTCACTAGGGATATTGGTGATGGTAGTGATGATTTCAACCGCTTCCATTTCGTCAGGTTGGCTGAAATTCAAAGCCATGCCGGCCTTAGAAAGTGACGTACTGCAAGCGCGTATCTTACTCCCTCAAGGCAGTTTACTTAGCCAGACAGAGGCGGTGGTGGAGAAGGTGGCTAGCGCGCTTGATGAACTCAACCAAGAATACGCAGAGAAATACCCAAGCTCACAACCTTTGGTCGCGAGCACCACCATCATGTTCAACTCAAATGCTGATGCCAATGAATCGGGGCCGCATATGGCAACCGTCAGTGCCGATCTACTGCCAGCGCAGTTTAGGCAACAGAGCATTAAAGAGCTGATCCAAGATTGGAAACAAAAAGTAGGCCCTACTGCCGATGTGGTTTCACTCAAGTTTACCGACAAAGAACGCGGTATCGCTGGCAATGGCATTGATATTCGGGTTCAGGGTGAGTCGTTTGAACAGCTCAATCAAGTCAGCCGCTCGCTTGTGAAATGGTTGAAAGGATTTGACGGTGTTTATAACCTCTCCACCGATCTGCGTGAGGGTAGAACCGAATTTCATGTCAACCTTAAAGATGAAGCTGGTGTGATGGGGGTGAATGCTTCCAACATTGCTCAAACGCTGCGCAGCGCGGTAAAAGGCAGTACTGATCTGACGGTTTTCCAACAAGGTGAGCTGGTGGATATTAGTGTGAGATTGGATGAGTTTACGCACCAAGCTAGCCTGAATGAGTTGAATAATTTGATGGTGACGGCAGGCAATGGAACCCTTGTTCCGCTATCAAGTGTGGCGACATTTGACAGAAAGCAAGCCTTCTCGCGAATTCACCGTATTAATGGGATGAACACTGTGGTTGTACAAGGCAATATCGATACCCGTGTTGCCAATGCGCGTGAAATCATGCTGCAGTTCAATAGTGAATTTGTTCCGCAAATTCAACAGAAATTCCCAGAGGTCAGTTTTGCCTCTCAAGGTCAGGACAAAGAAAGCTCAGATACGGGCTCCTCACTAGCGACCTTCTTTGCGCTTGGCGTGGTGGGTATCTATCTTATCTTGGTGTTCTTGTTCCAAAGTTACACTCAACCTATCGCTGTGCTATTGGCGATACCGATGGGCTGGATTGGTGTGGTATGGGGGCACTTGGGCATGGGGTTCGATTTAACCATTCCAAGTTTGGTGGGCTTCGCAACCTTGGCGGGGATCGTCGTCAACGACAACATTTTGTTGGTCAATTTTATTAAGCAGAACATCGCTCAAGGCGAGCGTTTGATCGATGCGTGTAAAGTGGCAGTGCGTGACCGACTCAGAGCAATATTTATTACCTCGTTAACCACATTCGCAGGCTTGCTTCCACTGTTAACCGAAACCAGTACACAGGCTCAATTTTTGATCCCGTTAGTTGCCAGTATTGCGTTTGGCTTAGTATCGACGACGTTACTCGCGTCAATTGTTGTGCCTTGCGTGCTGCTTATTTTGGACGATTTAAAGCTGACCAAATGGGCACAAGATGCTCAATCTGCCCTTTGAGGCCCTTGAGAGTACATGCTGAATCGAGTCATTCAGCCCGGCATGAAAACGGTAGTTTGTGTAGGATTTATTTGTCAATTAAACCCTATCACTGACTGCTGTTTTTTTGCTTACCGTTAATCTGACTTTTGCTACATCTCGGCCAATCGATCAATTTGGGCTGTAAAACTTGGATTGAATGCGGACTACTATGGTACTCATTCCATACGCCGCACCAAAGCTACTTTGATCTATGCTAGAACAAAAAAACATTAGGGCGGTACAGATCTTACTTGGGCATTCGAAGCTAGATAACACTATTCGTTGATCTAGAAGACGCTCTGAGAAAACAGACTGCTGATAAGCGCTGATACAGGCTTTTCTTTTCTTCTGAAAAGCCTGTGCCCCATTGTAAGCTTTGGGTAGGAAGAGCCCTATCGAAAGTGACTAGATTTACACCTAGGCATACTAATGTTGGCCTGTATAAGCTAATGCATTTAATTAGACGTTCTATTCATCGTAATCTGAACTAGGCTTACGCGCAGGAAAGTTCTTGTCACAATGAAATGAGCGCATCACAATCTCCGCTTATCTCTCACACATGGTCGCTGCACCATCACCGTGATGGACGTCACTATCAACAATTAAAACCTTCTCAACCCTCTCTATAGTCACGGCTCTTTTGGCAGCAAGCACTAGGCCATTGATAAAACAAAAACTGCTTCCAAAATCTCGATGAGCATGGTGATAGCCGTCACTCAGAAGAATCGCAACACCATGTATTACTGCCTGTTCAACCGCATCATACAAGAGCCGATACTTATTGATTGGGTAGCGGTGCCCTCGTGGTAAAAGTTGCTGTGAATAAATAGTTGGGTATATCAGCGGAACCATAGTCGAATAAATCAATCGCTTTGTTTTGATGGTACCAGCTTGCCACCTTTTCTATCACTGGGTGCAGACCTTAGCAAATGTGATCAAGTTACAAAAACCTGTGACACAATAATAACCACACCGAATATGTGGGTTACATCACTATATAAGCAAATTTTATATTAGATAATACTTATAGAGTTGTGCGAATGGATAATTGTGTGACTAAGGTGGCGAAATAGGATGAGAGCATTAATTGTATTTACGTTAGGGGCTCTGCTTGGCTGGAGCCAAATGACGGTCGCGGGAGGGCCAAGTGCCCACGGAAACAAGCGCATCGCAAAAGAAGTAGCAAGCACGGCGGTACACGCTAACTTTGATATTTTGGACGATGAGTTTGATTATGCGCCAGACGTGACTTTGGCCTGCTTAGAGTGTCATAGCGAAGCAGCGAAACAGGTCCACCAAACTTTCCACTGGACATGGGCCAAGAAAGTGGATGACGAACTCGTTGGCAAATCACGCAATGGCTTTAATAACTACTGCGTCTCTGCGCGAGGAAATGAAAGCTGTACTCAGTGCCACACGGGTTATGGCTGGCGCAATGATGACTTCGATCTTACCGAAGAGGAAAACGTCGATTGCCTAGTGTGTCACGACACGACAGGAACCTATAGAAAGAATGGCGCATCGTCTGGTCATCCATTTTACGAAGACAAAATTGTTGATGGCAAAGTGGTACAAAAGGCTGTGGACCTTGCCTATGTCGCTCAACACGTGGGTGTCCCGGAAAGAGACAATTGCCTAGCTTGTCATGCCAACGGTGGCGGCGGCAATGGGGTTAAACATGGCGATACTGATATGTCTTTGGTCAATCCAGCCTTTGAGCTCGATGTGCACATGAGCCCTGAAAAACTCGACTTTTCATGCCAAGACTGTCACACCGCTAGTGAGCACAAAATTTCTGGCCGCTATGTCGACAGAAAAGCGTTCATTGATCATGAGCTTAATATGGGCCGCAAAGATCGTCAGGGCAACAACGTCTCATGTGAATCTTGTCATAGTGCCACACCACATAACGATCGCGACATCGACAATCACACCGCGAAAGTCGCTTGTGCATCTTGCCACATTCCAGAAATGGCACGCGGTCCCTATCTCACTAAGCTTTCATGGGACTGGTCAACCGCGACTCAAAAGAAAGATGGCGAGCCATACGTTGTGAATCAACTTTTTGATGGTGTCGAGAACATCGCCTACACCAGCAAAAAAGGCACATTCACCTGGGGCAAGAATGTGGTTCCTGAGTATCGCTGGTACAAAGGCGAGTTGAACCAAATGACGTTCCATGACGAGTTTGATCCACAAGCAGCTCCTATCGACATCAATCCATCGACTGGGGATTACAATGATCCCGATGCTCGCATTTGGCCGTTCAAAATACATCGGGGTAAGCAACCGTATGATACAGAGCTAAACCGAATACTGCCGATTAAGCTTTACGGCAAAAAAGGCACCGGGGCACTTTGGACCGAGCTCGATTGGGACAAAGCCCTCACAGCAGGTGCCAAGCTTAACGAAATCGACTTCAGTGGAAACTACGGCTTTATCGAAACCAACGGCTATTGGCCACTCAAACATATGGTCGCTCCGGCCAAAGACTCTGTAGCCTGTAAAGCTTGTCATAGCCAGCAGAGTCGATTAAACGGGCTCAATGACTTCTACTTAGTTGGTCGTGACCGTTATTCCATTGTGGAGTGGCTAGGCGCACTGATGATATTCGGAGGAATTAGCGGAATTGGTCTGCACCTGATAGTAAGAGTTGCGACAGCCTGTCGCAGAGAGTCAAACAACAAGTAGCTAGTACGGGAACTTATGATGAGTAAAACAGTTGTTATATTCAAACGATTTGAACGATTCTGGCACTGGGGACAAGCACTTTTGGTGCTGATGCTCATTGTCACAGGTCTTGAGCTGCACGATATGATTGGCTTGTTTGGTTTTGAACAAAGCTCCCACCTACACCACATTGGCGGCTTTATATGGACCGCTCTGGTGGTCTTGATCTTTACTTGGATCTTGACCACTGGTGACTGGAAGCAGTACGTGCCGGATATGAAGGGCATTGATGGCGTCCTGCGCTTTTATCTCTACGGCGTATTTGTTGGTGAAGCCCACCCACACCATATGACGCCTCAAGACAAGTTTAATCCTTTGCAGCGACTTGCTTATTTGGGGGTTGTCTTTGTGGTCATTCCGACGCAAATCCTAACCGGGCTAGCGTTCTTCTTTTATCCGGAGCTTAGAGCTGCCGGCATCATCGAACATATCGGTATTGTTGCCGCCATACACACTCTATGTGCCTATACCGTGATCGCATTTCTCGTCGTCCACCTCTATCTGATTACATTAGGCGAGACGGTTTCTTCCCATCTAAAAGCGATGCTGACAGGCAAAGAGAAGATTAAAGAGAAATAGATCTCAACATCATCGAATTAAATTGAACAAGGAACAGAGTATGAGAAAAGTGATAATGGGTTTATTGGTTGCATCCATGTCCTTTGGTGTTATGGCCGATGCAGAGAAAGGTCAACAAGCCTACCTAGAACACCTCAAACCTCTTTTTGGTTATAACGGTCAGGAGTTTGCGTCTCAGCACCTAAAAGTTGAGTGGAAGCGTTTCTTTAAAAAAGACGCCAGCCGATTTATTAAAAAATTTAGTAAGAAGCATCCTGAGGCGGCCGACTATCTTGCCAGCAAAGAGTTCCAAGCGATTGCTCCCGACATTAAGGATTTCGCTATGAAATACGCAGCGGACAGCGGCGAGCTTGCAGCCTGCGACTAAGGTCTGTTACCCGTTTTAGCTAGAGATTTAATCATCGCAACAGTAAGCTACTCCGCAAACTGGTGTAGCGGCATTGGAGGCCAATATGTTTCACAAAACAGCTATCGTTGCAGCGTTAATTGTCGCACTGCCCTTTTCCGCAGCCGCTGAGCAAGTTGTCGGCAAAGTTCAGTCGGCAATACACATGTCGAAAGTCATTCAGTACGTCAATCCCAAAACCAAAAAAGTCAGTGTTATCAAGTATGACGAAAATACGGTTCTTGAGGATGCGGAGTCGTTCAAAGATTTCACCGTCAATACCAAGTTTAAAGCAGAAGTCGATGAAAACGGCTATGCCAGTATACTTAAGCGTGTTTTGGTCAAGCTGCCTGACGATCAAATTATCGACACTGATACTTTGGCCGATCTACTCGATGAAGGTACGCCAGTATTCATCGGTGATGCGCGACCAGAAAACATCTACAATGCGAGTCATATTCCAACCTCTCACCCTACACCTGCTAACAAACTTGCAGACAACCTAGATTGGTTACCCAAAGACAAAGATGCTCTGATTGTCTTTTACTGTGGCGGCGTGACCTGTCCGCTCAGCCCTAAAGCCCTTAAAATTGCGACTGAAAAGGGCTATACCAATGTCAAAGCTTATGTTGAGGGGTTCCCAGCATGGAAAGGCGAGGTTTATCCAGCGCATATCAATGCTGACTGGGTTAAGAACAACCTTAATGAGCATCATGTCATCTTAGACGTTCGTGACAAGCCGAGCAGCTATGTTAAGGGTGCTGTCCATATTCTGACATCCCAATTGCTAGAAATGCACGATAAGTGGAACCAAGACAAACTCCCCGTGGCAAAACGCACTATCTTTGAACTGCGCGATAAAAAAGCGCCGATCATTATCGTCGCAGACACTCACTATGCCGATGAAGCCATTGAAGCTTATGAAATTCTCAGCTTCTGGAAGTTTAAGAATGTCACCATACTCAATGGAGGCATGGAGCAATGGGCCGCGGCCAAGTTACCAACAGAATCAGGCAACATAAGTACTGAGCTTGTTTATGTTAAAAAGCCTGTTAAAGGGGCGGTTGAAGAGCAAGAATTTGTAAACGCTGCAACAAAAGGCAGCGCAATAATCATTGATGTGCGTAACCCTGATGAAGTCGCAAAAGGACGTATCAAAGGCTCCATCAACATTCCATTGGCAGAGCTTGATCAACACCTCGCTAAGATACCGAAAGACAGTCCTGTCATTCTGCATTGCGCCGCAGGGGCAAGAGCTTCTTTAGGCTACACCATGCTGAGTAAGAAAGGCTTTACCAACGTAAAGTTCCTAAACGACTCCTTTAAGGGCGTAACGAGTGACAACAGTATCCCGTTAATCTAAGTACAAGTCAGACTTTCATCATCACTAAGCCGCTGCCACCGCAGCGGCTTTGATTTACCCATAATTTTAATTACGACTTGCATAGACATTGGATAGATACGAAGCTGTTCAAACAGTGGAAAACGCTGAATATGGTGTTTGCTTAACGTTACCTTGTTGTTTAAAAGCCTGCACCTTTGCTAGCTTGACTATCCAAAAATGACAGTCATAACCAGCTTTAACACCTCCTTTGGAAGTACCCACCTGAGGCGGCTGAAGAGGCTATTAAGCTTGTGTTAGAGCAGGCTGAGGTGTTGGCCGATGGGTGGTATTCGGCTAAAACAAACTAGAGGCAAGGGGTAAACTTTGCCTTTTGAGTCTTTATTCATTGTTGATTTTCAAGAGGTGACGTATTACTCGGTTCAGAATACATAAAGTAAAGAGTTGAGAGTAATTTAGAGTATCGACCCTAAGTGATTTCTGTCCAAAAATGAGCTGTTGAGTCCGCAAGACCGGTGTGAGCATCAGGGTGTTCCACTTATAATTCTATCTCCAGAGATATATTGGCCGCCCTACATCAAAGGCTTCACCTTTTTAAGGACTTCATCAAATTTCACCGTCTCAATGTAGTTCCTCAAAGTAGCCAAATCCGCTTTACTACCATAGGTATCGTAAGTGATGTTTCCATTCTTATGACCAACAATCGAAGCGGGTACCGCTGCAATGGAGCCACGCTGCTTGAACTGATCGATAAACGTATGGCGGAAGCTGTAAAACCGCTTCCCTTCTCTCGCTAAATCAATGTAGTCAGAAAAATATCTCTTGAACCACTCCCCAAACGATTTGTAATAACCTTCCTTTTTACTGTAGGACAGCTCGGAGAACAGCCGCTCTTCAGAAGCAAGTGGTTCAATGAATCGCTCAAAACCCAACTCGATCAGTTTACTGTGCACTGGTACTGCTCGTCGTGCGCGTTTGTTCTTTAGAGATTGGTCTTCATCTTGATTTGATAGCTGGAAGAACAGTATGCCATCTCTAAGAACACAATCTTTCCGTTTGAGCTGCGCAATCTCGTTAGGTCTCATTCCGCTGAGAAGCGCGATTAGAGGCATCCAGTATTGTGAATATTTGGGAATCCGCTTGGTGTAATGTCGTTTGATTTTATGTTCGGTGAAAATGGGTTGGCTGAATATTTTTACAAGGTCGTTTTTGCTAAACGATGCAACATTGTCCTCTTCATCTAGCACCGATCCACCGCTTTTTGATGCCAGACCACAGAAGGGATTGATAGACTGGACAGGAAAATTGTCTCGTATCCAACTGTAGATCGTTGAGGTTTTCTCAATGTATCTGCCCACTGTCGATTCTGAAATCACCTCAAGTCCGGCACATTGATTGATTTTAACCCATTGGTGCTTTGGAAAAGCATGAAAGCGTTTCTTGTTAGTTTTAGAGTTGGAAACTTTAGGAAACTGTCGTAGTTGTGAGAGCGCATGATCTGCATGGGTGACGTTGATTTGGGTAATATCGTGAACCCCAATAAGCTCATGAACAAGAAGGCACATCTCAATCGTTTTCTGCGCTTCTAGCGCCACACCTTCACTATTCTTTCTTACCCCTAATTTGTTGTTTCGGTGCGTCTGGTATTGTTCGCAATACCACCGTATATCCACCTCACTCGCGCTCACCGTAGCAGTGTTACTTTCTCTTTCATGCGCTTTCGAAGAAGCTATGTCGGCAGGGATATCAACTGCAATGTTTTTTAAGGGGGGATGTTGCTCAAACTCCTCGAAACATTCATCCGGAGCAACTTCTGTTGAACTCTCGGCAGCGTTTTGCCTTAGCGCTTTCAGTACTCTCGAAAATCGTGAAAAGTCGAAATATTCCAAACTGTTACGAGCTTCCAGCATTAATTTATAGTGACGAACAAGCGTCTTTTTCACTTTATTCTTAAAGGACTCCTGACAGGTCAAACATTCGTCGTAAATCAGTGCTCACATTTGCTGGGCTCTTGTATCTGGTGATGTGGCGCTAGGATACAGCTTGTGGATGCATTGTAGGTCTCTAGATGCGGTTAAGGAGAGGGTCTGCTTGTCCTTATCTGACATCAACCTTCGCAGTGCGCCTCGAAGCTTTGGTGAAGCTGAAACCCTTTTGTATGCGTCTAAAGCTAGGAACATATCCACTTTCATTCTGGCGACCAGTTGGCAAGTGACAAGCTCTTTTCCTTCACAAGACAACTGTCGATCTATCGCGTCTTCTACCCTCCAAATGACGTCAATAAGCCGTTTTTCAAGCTCTAGAGCTTTCGAACGAGCCTCTCTTGGCGTCACTTTACCCAACGAATACTTATATTCAAATTGACCATAAAAATAGTCACGAACACGCCGAGGAAATTGGAAACGGAAAGTCCAAGAATGATGACTAGATTGAGTGAGATAGCGCATAGCTCAGTACCAGTCGCGTTTTCTATGCTATTTGAAAGGTGTGGTGCGTTATAACTCGTTGATTACAAATTACTAAACGCTAGATGGGTGGAAGCCCCAGCCCCTTCCTGTTACCAAACCTATAAACCCTTGTTACATAAGGCTTTGAAAGAGATGGTCTGTGTTGATAACAGCCAGTTAGTACCAGTGTTTAGTACCAACTTACGAATGCTATTACAGTAGCGTAGTAATGCTCTTAGTTCAATAATTAGGCGGTCGGTTAGCCCCCTTAGGGGATGACCACGACTCCCTTTTCTCCTTAACCTTTTTCAGTAATTTGTCATCCCAGCATTTCGCTGTCTTACTGTCCTCAAAAGCAAAACCAATCAAGCCCAGTGCTTTTTCTTTGTGTTCTGCCATTAGCTCTAGACGTATCTCTTCAGGAATAGGGTTACCAAGGCGTTGCTCTACATCCTCAAACTGTCGTTCAATCAATGGCATCAATCGATCCATTATGGTGGTTTTAGCCTCCGTCATTAGCTCTTGTTTAGCATCGAGCATACTCTGATGCAGACTATCCGCCATGGCGTCTAACTCTGCGTAAAAGTGTTTGATTTTGGTGTGCTGAGCTTTAGCACCATGTTTGGGTGGCTGGACATCAGGAATATGTCGCTGCATTGCTTGATTGTAACTACGCTGCATATCCGCAAGCGCCCACTTATCAAACAGATCGCGAGCATTTAGCACTCTCCGCCCATCATTTTTTTCCTCAAGCGGCACAACTGTGTAGTGCATGTGGGGGCTGGACTCATCCAAATGAACAACGGCACTCACTAAATTACGACCAAAGCGGTCTTTAAGCCAATCCCTTGTTCTGTTCGCCCATGTATTGATAACACTATTGTCTTTCAGTAGTTCTGGCGATAGTGCAATCAAACCATCCATCGCAAGTACAGCGTTTCGACGCGGTTTCGTTGTAAGAGTCTCTAACCGAGCCTTCACATCCGAGACCAAATTACCGCTACCAACGAAGGTATGATTTTTCGATTTTTTAGCCGGATCTGCGTTTGGGGTATTTTTATGATGGCGGAACTGATGCGCTCCAGATTGGCGAATGTTCGCCAATGACTTGATCTTCTCCATACGGAGGATAGTTGTTCCCATTTGTACACTTCTTTAATAGAAGTGTACAAATTGTGTACGCATTTTCCAAATGTGTATACCGCCGACAACAATCGTAGATTGTGTATACTCACTACACAATTACGGCGTACCTTGATAATTATGTGAGTCCTGCGGAGCTAAAAAAACCTCCGAATGGAGGTTTAACACTTATTGGCTATAGTCTCTCGACCAACCACAATTGGTGCAAGTTTCGACGACATCTTCAATCTTGTGCTCTACCCCAAGCGCATCTTCAAAAATCTTAGTTGTCGTATCTACGATAATTAATTGCTCGTCTTCGCATACACCGCACGCTCCGCAATAGTCTTCATGTTTTTCTGATTCTATTCTTAAATATTTATTCATTATGTTCTTATATTTGTGTTTTTTTATTCTTCTAGTCCTAGACAGCTTCGTTCTGCACGCATAGTGAGATTTATAGGCTGTCTTTAGGTTTTGGCTCAAGACTTCGAACTGAGGTGTTGTGGTATTGTGTCTCCAAGATCTTCATCTCAATAATTATCAGATAATAGATCCACAGCGATTCACGTGATTCCTGTAGTTCTTTAAGTTGCCTAGTACGAAACTCATGTTGTAACCTTTGCACAGTCAATCGCAATGCTCTATCGCTAGCCAGCCGCTGTTCTAACATCTCAAGCATATAAGCACGTCGCATTGAGGACTCCATCCAATGCAGCTCACAATTTACCGCGCCAAGTTCTCCTCGCAAAGAAAACACTTTTTTTATACTTTCAGTATCACTACCTAAGATACGTGCAATTTCTAATTCGATATTTGCACGCTTGCTTTTCAAATATTCCATATTTTTAATTGAAGTTTAATCAATTCTAAATATGGACACAAAGAATGAAATTAACCACTTAATCATAAAATGAACGTACTTCACTCGCTAGTTTCACGACATAGCACGGAATATAATATTTTTCACACAAGATAACTTGACTAGGAATATTATATAGCTGGTGGCTAGTGTCTTTTATCTACAGTAAATAGAACAGGTTTATCACTAAAGCTTGCTTTAATTGCGATTCTTTGAAGAGGTTTACCCCGCTTCTGTCTATTGAAATACTTTTCCAATCGAATACTTAACTTCGCTTTTTCAGCCACTTCGGTTAAAGGCTCGGAGACACATCGAATGAAAAAATGCTTCTGATACTGCTTATCGGATACGGCAAGCCGAGATTTTAGCGTTTCAATGGTGACTGGAATAAGACTATCTGCATTACCCTGCTTTTGTAAGTTGTTTACCACCCAATGATAATATCGAATCGCCAAGGGGGACTTGAATTGCAAAATCTTATCCATTTGGAGTTTACAGTATCCGCTAGTACCGATTACGAAGGGCATAAACTCAGGGCTGAACACCACGCCTAAACAGAGGAGTTTTCGATCTTGGCACTTGTATAAGAACGCGCTTTCGATAGGCGTAATTTCATATCTCGAACCATCTTTTGGAAAAATGTTGATCTTCTTTCCCACTAGTCGTTTCGCAGCTTTTTTAAGGGGTTCAGTGCTTTTACTACCTTGACATAAATCGCTCAAAATCGTGGACATAGGCAGTATCATTGAGCGGCCTTCAATCTTTCCAAGCTTAAAATCATGAATGATTTCTGCATCATTTGGAAGTTGACCATGCTTCTTATCGAACACATCACTTACATCGAAGCAACTCATCAAATAGTATAGAAGACGGGTTTCAACAAGCCCTAGAGAGTATTCTGCATAGAGCAGCGCGTGTTTCAATTTTACTACTTTACCTCCCCATCGACACGGCTCTGGGATAGCTTCAAGCTTACAGCTTAGTTCTGACTCAATATCAGACTGACTCTGGAGTGCTAGAGTTTGTGGTTTATTTTTATTCATACGTTAATTTTCTAGGAAGATTAGACTTTGAAAATTAACCATTCAAGTGCTTTGGAGAAAAATTCCCAAATTTGGTGTCGATAACGTACCACTTAGTGCCAAAAAAAACTTTTAATTTGCCACTCATTTCCTTTTATCTGCCACTAATAAGGTTCTAAACACTTGCCATACGTGGCCTATCACACCTCTATTAATCTCTTTTATAGATCTTGGTTAGGATCTAAGGAACTAGGTGCTATCAAGCCAAAATCGTCGATACGAAGCATCTTACCAGTAGCGACTTCGTCGCGGTTTTGTGAAGAGCGTGGGAAAGCTGTTCGTGGATTAACAAAGACCCGAATTCAACGTTGAACTGCTCAAGGGTGTGTTCACGGGGCGCGTAACACACCTTTGCCCCTTTCCAATTTAACCTCTCAAGCCAGTCAGCACGCCATTGATAACTTTGCACAAATTTTTCTTATCTGACCATCATCCACTCGGAGTGTTCTTAGGGGTTACGGTTACGATTACATTCAAACACTTCCTCTTTCCACAAACCATGTTAAAGTATTTAGCAATCAGATAGTTGGTGAGGAGGGGTTTACATGGCTTGGCCGTACGAGAAAGCGTTAACGAAGCTAGGGGAGTTGGTTGCTGATGGTATCGGGGGGGCATTCTCACCAAAGCAGATAAGGCGAGTCGGTGAAGCTAAAGTTGATGCCCAGCGTGATGAGATGCTAATGATCGCACAAACTGAGCAACAGATAGCGGACATCAAAGCAGGCAAGCTGCAGTACACGGAAGAGCGTAAGCTTATTGCTGTAGCACCGGAAGCGGGCGCTCAGCAGTTGGTTGAAGTTCAACAAGGTAATAGGGTTGAGCCATATCTGAACTTAGAAAATCTGGACAAGCAAGTTCAGAGTCGCAAACAGATTCAGGCGATGCAAGAAGAAGTAAACCTCACCAAAACAGTGTTGCTTGCTGAACAAGAGATTGAGTCGGGTAACTATGAAGCTAATGACGAACCAGTAGATCCTGACTGGTTTACTCGCTGGCGTGACAATGCAGAGAAAGTTAGCAATGACTACTTACAATCCCTGTGGGCTAAGGTTCTAGCAGGAGAGGTAACCACTCCGGGATCATACTCCCTTCGCACACTCGACTTGCTGAAGTGTCTGTCTAAACGTGAAGCTGAACTAATTAGTAAGCTCGGCGGATTCATAGTTGACAATCGAGTCGTGCGAGGATTAACAAGGCACTCGACTACTAAAGTGGATCAGTTTCTCGAAGGGAAAGGCTTTCACTTTAATAATCTACTGTACCTTCAAGAATTGGGGGTAATCTCTGGCGTGGACTCCGTCGGTCTTAACTCAACTTTTGGGAGCGTAGATGCTAAAAAGTACATAAGAGCGTTTACCCCTAACAATACTAAAGGATTAGTTATACAGCACGAAGATGCTAACAAAAAACTGATTGTCAGTGTATTCTTAGTCAGTGAAATGGGTCGAGAGATATTTGCCTTGGCCGACTTTGAGCCCGATGAAGAATACCTAGAAATCATCGGGGAAGAAATCGCTGCTGCAGGTTTTGATGTATTGTTAGGGGATTGGCAACAGGTAGATACCACATCAGGGAATCTACTCAACGGACGTGCTATTAAGCCTAAAAAGGATTCAAAACAACCTTCCTAAATGGTTTGCCCACAACTCTGCTGCCTCATTATCATAGTTGTGCCAGAGGTATTGGGTTGAAGTGTAGTGAATGAGTTATTTGGGCCAATCGATAAATGGATATGCAATACCTCAGATTATTCGTTAAATGCTAATTTAGCGAAAGCTGTAGCTCATTTCTGTCCAAAGGTAATTTAGAAGAGACTCTTACTCGATTAGCCATCCAACACCCACCTCCTCTGCCCTTCCAAGGCACGAGGAGGCATTTAAATGTATTAGCTAGTAGTTTGATACCTTGAACGGCAATACACCCTCCAAAATCTCACTCACGTCATATTGGTCGATCTTCTCTTTTAGTAACTTGATTGGTACATCACCACCATAAACATTATCGGTAATGGTGTCGTTTTCATGACCAACGAGTCTTCTCAGGACAAGGCAATTTTCTCTACGTTCTTGAAAGAATCCAATAAATGAATGTCTCATACTGTAAAACGACTTTTTCTGGTCTGTAAGCTTCATTGGTTCGGTAAAGTTACGAGTAAACCAGCTTTCCACTTTACCGTAGTAGCCCGCTTTTTTTGTATAAGTAAGATCTGGGAACAGCATTCTTTCATCACTCACAGAATCTAAATAAGACTGGAAGCCGAGCTTTAGCAACACATCAGGAACAGGGACATAACGAACCGCATTCAAATTCTTAACGCTTTGATCCTCATCATCTTCTTGTATCCAAAAGCAGAGGATGCCTTCGTGGGGTTTAACGTCTTCGACCCTCAATTGACATATCTCGTTAGGTCGTGCACCAATAGTTAGCTCTATTAAGGCGACCCAATACTGGTAGTTTAGCCGTATGTTCTCACGGGTATTTCGCCCAATTTTTCCTTGTGTATATACCGGATGTGAAAAGATCTTTTTGAGATCTACTTTCGTGAACGGTAATTTTTTCTGTTTTTGGCTATTTGTATTGCCAAGTCTTCTTCCGTTTGAGTTAGACTTGCTCCCTCCTAGCCCTTCAAATGGATTGTATGAGATTTTGTTGTGGCGAATAGCCCATCGATACACCGTCGATACGTTCCCCATATCGACTAGTGATTGATCTGGTTTGCGAACATCAAACTTAAGCGACTCATTTTTCTCAATAATTTCATTAGCGCTCAACCCAAGAAAATGCGCTCTCTGCTGCCCATTGTTTGCGTTTTTAGGGAATAGTTTAAGCTGTGCAAGGACTCGGTTTGCATCGTCTCGGCTAACGCTGGCCATATCATGAGACTCCAGAATATCATGAGCTAACCGACAAGATCTCATTATGGCTTTGATGTGCTTTTGTGATTTCTTATTGTTTATTAGCTCCTGCTCATAGCCTTTCAAAACCTCTTCAATATCCACTATAGGCTTTGCTATAGGCTCATTCACTAAAGACAGTCCGGACTGTTGCTGCGGCTCTGGCTCTGGGTCATTTAGCCAATAATCATCGGCGGTTGTATCAATGCTAGTTTGCCTATAATCGTGCCACTCATACTCTTTCACTTGTTCTAGAATGGCTCGTGCTTTCACCACATTCAACGCGTCAAGACTGCACTGAAAATCTCGTACAAAACGATATAAAGCGATAGCGACGTTCCGAATTTCCTCGTAAAGGTGTGGCTCATCAGCATTAGGTCTATGAGCGATAGTTTTTAGATATGAGTTGGCAGCCTGTAAAGGAGTTTGATTGCGCTCCCATAGGGACTCAATTAGATCAATCGATGGGGTAAACTCGCAGGTATCCTCTTCTCGTAAAGAGATACGGGATTTTTGGGCACGTACAAGATAGGGATTAGCTTCTAGCGTTTCTAAGCAGTTTGTGAGCTTGGTGATGATTTTCTGCTTGTTATCATCCGAGAACCCCCATACATGCGTCTCTTCTATTGGACAAATCTTTGCCATTATTGAATAGAAGTTACTAAGGTTTTCATTCTGCTCGCCATGCCTTTCTAACACTTCGATTTTCTCCCACAGACCCTGCTGCAATCTAGATGCTCTCAATTTAGCAGTAGTGAGTGAACGAGTGGATAGCGATTTCTTGATTTCACGCCCATATGGAAAAAAAGATCGAAATCGAGCGGGAATTTGATAACGGAAGTACCAGATACCTGAAGAAGAACGTTGAGTTAGATAGCGCATGCTTAGTACCACTATTTAGTACCAATCGCTTTCTGAGCTATATTTGTAGGGTAATTACTTGATAAGTAAGGATAAAGCAGTAGAAGGGTGGAAGCCCCAGCCACATCCCGGCACACAAGTCACTCGCTGCGGCTGCTTCCTTCCGGACCTGACCGAGTTCACGAGCTATTGTTGCGGGAGGACCAGGGCCTCCATAGATTTTGTTGCTGTTGCGCTGTGAAGGTTCACTGCTGCAAAGCGTGGG
Source organism: Vibrio wakamikoensis (assembly GCF_050337275.1). NCBI lineage: Bacteria > Pseudomonadati > Pseudomonadota > Gammaproteobacteria > Vibrionales > Vibrionaceae > Vibrio > Vibrio wakamikoensis. The sequence continues at coordinate 85,225 of NZ_JAKJST010000023.1, forward strand.
AGGATTATCTGGTATCGGGGCGATGATTGCAAGGGCTTGCGAGCAAAACTGTTTGCTTTATCTGTTAAGTGCTTACAGATTAAACAAAGCGCCCAACATTGCTTCGTTTGTGAAGCTGCTGAGCGCAGGTTATCCCCATCGATGTCCCTTGCTTAACACGATTATGTCCCTTGGTGCTCTTCATCAATGTTGATGATGTAGTCAGTCATCCACGCAGTGCCAAGCAGACACAGCCAAACAACGAAGACAGGTTTAGGAACATCAATCGTTGGAACCACAACTATCGCCGCGAAACCAACCGTTGGTAGCGTCCAGCAAAGTAGCTTATTCCACTTAAAGGTTTTTAGCCTGCCTAGGCTTTCCATTGATGCGAGCATACCCGTCATACATAGCGAGATTAATGCCGCATAAGGCAAACCCGCAGCCCACATGGGTAAGATTAGGAGCAGTGACCACCAGCTGTGTTCCGTTGAGCCCTTCCAGTTTCTCGCCGCGAACCAAGCAACAAAAACCGAGAACCCCTGTACAAGTGTCACCATCGGAGTTCCGCCTAGTTTGCCTGCTGACTGCGTCAGCATAATACCGACATTCAGAGTGAGGACGATAAGCCCAACAATACTGACTACCCAAACATTACTGCGCTTAGAGAACGCAACCATAAAGACCGGGAGTAATATCCACACCGCCACTGACATCGCAATAGATTGCAGTGGAAGCGTGAGGCCATAAACAATCATAGATGCGAGCAGCATTAGACCAGCGACACCGCCTTGAGGCAGTAACCATAGAGCAGGAATCATCACCGCAAGGACGGGGATATCCCCTTCAGTAACACCAATGGTTCTAGCACAAATCATCGCCAGCACACTTGTGATTACGAATTGAAACACCGAAAATACCATAGCTCCCCCCTCATACCTTTCCATGGCAAATAAATCTGGGACAGTTTCAGTATGGATCAATTCAAGGCGCAAATCTTTGCAGTAATTCACCAAATTCCATTTGGGAAAGTAGCAACTTACGGTCAGATTGCAAAAATGGCGGGCTATCCGGGCTACGCAAGGCATGTTGGCAAGGCGCTTGGTAGCTTGCCTGAAGGTAGCCGCTTACCTTGGTACCGTGTCATCAACGGCAAGGGAGAAATCTCTCTAAAGGGAGATTCGTTTTTGAGACAGAGATCGATATTAATGGAAGAAGGCGTGGAGTTTTCAGTGAAGGGGCGAGTGCGCTTAAAAGAATTTGGTTGGCAGCCCTAAGACTGCCAACGCATGTTCATTATCTCACACCCACCAGCAACAAGTTCACTTGCTCAGTGCTATTCGCATCGGTAATAACCGGGTAAGAGGTGTCAGAGATGAAACGCAGCTTACCTTCCACTTCGATACGTGCGCTCACACTGTAGGTATGCTTTGGATTGATCTCTTGAGTGTCGTAGCTTAATTCAAAATCGAACGGCACTTGCGCACCATCCGTTGTGAAGGTTTGCTCACTGATCACTTTCGCCGCCACATCTTGTAGCGATACGTCTTGAAGTTTCACCGTTACAACAGCATCAGCCGGTAGCGCAATTCTTTCTCGGTAAGCGATGGTGCCTTTTACTGATGCCATTGTTTCTTGCTCTGAGACAGTAGTTTCTTGCTCCGCAGAGGTTGGTTTTTCGACTTCCGTTTGCGGGTTTGATTGAGGTGCAGTTTGGCAGCCAGCTAGGCCAAGGATAAGCGCCAATGCGCCAAATTTTATTAGTTTCATGAAACCTCACTTGATGGGGCGATTAACTCTGTTAGCGATAGTTTTATTAGAAACACATCGCTACGTTATGCAATAAAGATAACAGAATTCTACAGTTGCGACGCTCAAGCTCGGTCATTTTGCGGAAAAAACCACTCTATTCCTACAAACCTCCGTATCCCTTGACGAATCCATCAGTAAAATCCACACTTTGCCCATTACGTACAAGAAAAAGACCTATCTATGAGCAAACCATTAACTGAATTACTCGAACTGTTGCAATTGGAACAATTAGAGCAAGGGCTATTTCGAGGTCAAAGCCAGCACTTAGGCTTACCTCAAGTGTACGGCGGCCAAGTCATTGGTCAGGCACTGTCTGCTGCGCGCTATACAGTGGCAGAAGATCGCACCGTGCACTCATTCCACAGCTACTTTCTTTACCCGGGCGATCCGCTAAAACCGATTATCTACGATGTTGAGAATCTTCGAGATGGCCGCAGTTTTAGTACCCGTCGCGTAAAAGCGATTCAAAATGGTCGCCCTATTTTCTATCTTACGGCTAGCTATCACTGTGAGGCGCCAGGCTTTGAACACCAAAGCACAATGCCAGAAGTAGCAGGACCTGAGAACTTTGCTTCTGAATCAGAGCTGGCGATGCGCATTGCCGATTTCTTGCCAGAGCAAATCCGTGAAGTGTTCTGCAGCGAAGAAGCGATAGAAGTGCGTCCGGTACACGTTGTTAACCCGTTGAAACCTGAGAAGATTGAAGCCAAGCAATATCTTTGGATCCGTGCTAACGGTGAGGTTCCAAACAATGAGCTCATTCACCAGTATGTGCTCGGTTACGCTTCTGACTGGCGCTTCCTCACTACCGCTCTGCACCCTCACGGCGTCTCTATCTTCGCGCCTAAATTCCAGATGGCAACCATTGACCACTCCATGTGGTTCCACCGTCCAGTGAACACTAACGAGTGGTTGCTGTATGCCATTGATAGTCCTAACGCGAGCAATTCCCGTGGGTTAGTACGAGGCGAGATCTTTAACCAGAAAGGTGAACTGGTTGCCTCGACGATTCAAGAAGGTGTGCTTCGATTTAACGAGTAAAACGAAAACGCGCCTTATCAAATCGATAAGGCGCGTTTTTTAGTTTACCGTGATTCGCGTTACTGTTTCGGATTTGGATATTTACCAAACTTTCGATTAATCAGATAGTTAATAACGCGTCTTGCAAACCCAGAATACGGAGAATACAAAAAACCTGTCGACGCCCACTTACCTTGCTGCATCACTGGGCGCATTTTTGAAAAGGTCTCAAACCCTTCTTTACCGTGATAATGTCCCATCCCACTTGGTCCTACACCACCGAACGGCAAGTCATGCTGAGCCACATGCATCATCACCTCATTAATGGTCAACGCGCCAGACATGGTGTTTTCCATCACTGCATGTTGCAGCTCTTTGTCATCAGAAAATAGGTACAGTGCCAATGGTCTATCACGCTCTCCAATGAAGTGATAAACATCGTCCATCGACTTGTAAGTGATCACCGGTAATATCGGTCCAAAGATTTCACGCGTCATCACAGCTTCATCGGTGCTTGGTGAAACAACCAGATGAAGAGGAAAACGGCGCGTCTCAGGATCCGGCTCACTCGCTGGGATAAGGTTAATCACCTCCCCCTGCCCCTCTTTTGCAAGCGTTAGAGTTTCCTGTAAACGGTCAAAAGAGACAGTATCAATCACTGCGGTGTAATCAGGATGGTCGATGGTTTTAAAGCGGCTTTTCATCACCGATTTCGCGGCTTTCACTACCTGGTTCAGTTTTTCTTCTGGCACCAACAAATAGTCGGGGGCGACACACGTTTGCCCTGCGTTATAAACTTTCCCCCCTAAAATCCGTTTGATGGCTTTTTTAACATCGTAATCGGGACCAATGATAGTCGGCGATTTACCGCCAAGCTCTAAAGTCACTGGTGTTAGGTTTTCGGCGGCGGCAGCCATTACCTTACGCCCCGTACCACCAGAGCCGGTAAAAATCAGATGGTCAAAAGGAAGCTTAGCGAACGCTTGTCCGGTACCGCCCGTTTCAGCAATAAAGCAAATCTCATCTTGGGTAAACGCGCTCGAAAAGATTTTGGCTAGCGTTTCGCAAAGGTGCTGGGAATTTTCTGACATTTTGACCATCACACGGTTGCCCGCAGCTAGCGCTGCCGTCATTGGCCCAATCGCTAGAAAGAGTGGGTAATTCCATGGCACTATGATCCCTACGACCCCCAGAGGCTGAGGAACCACTTTGTTTTTTGCCGGCCAGAACCAAATCGAGGTATGACGTTTTTTGTCACGCATCCACTTCTTAAGCTGCTTACGAGAATCGACGATACCTTCAATGGAGGAAAACAGTTCGAGCAACGCCGTCTCGGTTGACGAGCGGTGACCAAAATCTTTGCCAATCGCCCCACAAATGGCTTCTTGGTTATCTCGCAATACTTTTTCGAGCTTGAGTAAGTTCGCCCTTCTTAGCTCACGACTGATAAACGGCGCTTCTTTAAACGCAGCTTGCTGCTCTTGCAGTCGCGTCATCATTTGCTGTTCATTTAGGGTAACCATACTCATTTATTGTGCTCCTTTAACAAGTAACGCTGCTAATAATTGTTGGCATTGGTGAACGTTCATCTCTTCGGGAACCGGATATTCTCCGAAGGCTTCTTTAATTGCTTGCTGGGCAAGCGCCGGGATGTCCTCTGCTCTTAACTCAGCAATGTGTTTTGGGATGTTCAGTAAATCCAAAAGCTGCTCGACATCCTGTATCAACGCCTGACTGTTGTTATAACCGAGGCTATGCGCCAGCGTTGTCAGCCTCTGGTTATCTCTTTGTGCAATAAACTTGAGAACATGTGGCAGCACCATGGCATTCGCTCTACCATGAGGCACGTGATAAAACGCGCCAAGCTGATGGGCGATGGCATGGACGTAACCGATGTAGGTGCGAGTAAACGCCAAACCCGCTTCAAAACTGGCCACGGCCATTTTCTCTCTTGCTTCGCTGTCTTGACCATTTTGGTACGCCCGAGGCAAGTATTCAAAAATCGCGGTAATCGCGTTTAGCGACAAGGTTTCGGTTTTGGCGTTGGCGTATTGGCTTAGATAGGATTCAATCGCATGCGTGAGTGCGTCGATACCGGTTTCTGCAGTGATTTGCGGCGGAAGACCTAGCATGATCTGTGAATCAAGCACAGCTGCCTTAGGAACTAAAAATGGATCGGTTATGGCGCGTTTAGCCTTGGACTCTATATCACTGACAACCGCAGCAACCGTCCCTTCAGAGCCAGTACCTGAGGTTGTCGGGATGGCAATTAACGGCATAATTGGGCGATGCACTTTCAGTAAGCCAGGAAGCTTTGCGACATCTTTCTTGGTTCTTACACTTGCTGCAATGGCTTTCGCGCAATCAATGGGAGAACCACCACCAAACGCTATAATCCCATCACAGCCAGAATGACGATAACGTTCTGCCCCAGCGCGAACCGTCGCGTAGTCAGGATCGGGCTTTACTTCATCAAACACGGTAAAGGGCATATCGGCGTGCTTTAATGCTTCTAGCATACCATCAAGCAATCCTAGGCCACGTAGGACGCTGTCTGTAACGATAAAGGGGTTCGTCACAGAAAAATCACGGCAATAGCTCGCTATATCAAGCACTTTACCATTACCAACTATACACTGAGGCTCGGGAACAGGCACCATTTTGATAAACGGTTTTTTCACCGAGACCAACATCTGATGCAGCATAAAAACACTCCTTTGTCTTTACCAATCAACCTATATTTGAGCCGCTACTATCAACTGATAGGTAGAACTGTTTATAGGTTATAGAGTGATTACTCAGAGCTGGCAAGGCTGCCGAGTCTAAGTTGAGAACTATTACCAAATCAATATATTGGCAAAGTGACGTATTGGCGAATCAACGTATTGGCAGCGCCGTCGTGTATTTCAATGGCTCCATCGCAAAGGTTGATGTGACATTAGACAATCCATCTATGCTGTTGACCAATTTCTTATAGAACTCATCAAAGCACTTCATGTCTTTTACCAATACTTTCATCATATAGTCATACTCCCCCGCCATCCGGTAGAACTCCATTACTTCTGGGAACAATGACACCGTTTCGACAAACGCTCGATACCATTCATGAGAGTGATTTGTGGTCTTTATTTGCACGAACGCGGTAAACGACAACCCCAGTTTCTCAGGATCTACAAGCGCGACGCGTTTATCAATCACACCACTCTCTTCAAGCTTCTTGAGGCGCTTCCAGCACGGCGTTGTCGTGAGGTTTACGGCTTCAGCAAGATCGTTCAATGACAACGTGCCATCTTGCTGGAGCAGCGACAACAGCTTCTTATCTGTACTATCTATATCCAAAATAGCTCCAATGTAGAAAATTTTTCTACCAATTAGCGAAAACAAAGTAAATATAGCAAAGTTTTTCTCCCAGTTAGTAGGTAAATTATCATCATCGAAATCGTGAAGCAGGAAACCGCCGCCATGTGTACTGACCATCAATGGATTAACAACTCTGTTCGTAAACTTGAAGCTGACTTTCAACGCTCAGCTGACACACATCTAATCAAACTGGATTTGCCTAGCATTGATGGGATTGATGTTTATCTAAAAGACGAGAGCACACATCCGACGGGCTCACTGAAACACCGTTTAGCACGTTCCCTGTTTCTGTACGCGATTTGTAATGGTTGGATTGGCCCTGAGACAACAGTCATTGAATCTTCTTCTGGCAGTACCGCTGTATCAGAAGCGTACTTTGCGCGTCTACTTGGGCTGCCATTTATTGCTGTGATGCCAAAGTGCACTGCACGCAAAAAGATCGAACAAATTGAGTTTTACGGTGGTAAAGCACACCTGGTTGATCGTTCAGATCAAATCTATGCTGAGTCACGCCGACTTGCTGAAGAGTTAGACGGTCACTACATGGACCAGTTTACTTATGCTGAGCGTGCGACTGACTGGCGTGGTAACAACAACATTGCTAACTCTATTTTCAGCCAAATGAAGATGGAAGATCATCCGGTACCGAGCTGGATTGTGATGAGCCCAGGTACAGGTGGCACGTCTGCAACCATTGGACGCTTTATCCGTTATCAGCAGCACGACACCAAACTGTGTGTGGTTGATCCTGAGAACTCAGTGTTCCATGACTACTTCAAAACAGGCAATGCCAACATCACTGGCGACTGTGGCAGCAAGATTGAAGGCATTGGTCGTCCACGTGTTGAACCAAGCTTTATCCCTGGTGTAGTAGACGAAATGCGCACCATTCCGGATGCGGCAAGTATTGCAACGATTCATTGGCTAGAGAAAACCTTAGGTCGTAAAGTCGGCGCGTCTACTGGTACTAACCTTTATGGCGTACTGCAACTGGCGAGTGAAATGAAAAAGCGTGGTGAAACGGGATCAATTGTGACTCTACTGTGTGACAGTGGCGAGCGCTATCTGGATACTTACTACAACCACGAGTGGATTAATAACAATATTGGCGATCTGCGACCTTACCTGGATAAGCTCGAGACATTCGAAGCGACCGGTGAGTTGGCTTAACAGCGGTCTTTAACTAAATAAAAACCATCAGTTGGCAGGGAGTGATTCGTCACTCCCTTTTTTCCATGCGTTATTTATGTTCGTAAGACGCTTTCACTTTATCCTGCGCTAGAGCGATGTAAGAAACTAAATCGCGATACGCAATATCCATTTGCTCCACAATACCTACATCATGACTGCCATCGGCAACCATTCTCAGCCCATCGTGAAGCGCGGTTGCCTTAATATGGAAGTACTCTAATGGACCACCAACCGATGCCAACTGCTGTGTTTCCTCATGGCCAGCAATCATTTGACCAAAAATCGTGTCGTGTTCACCTAACGTCAGCAGTGATGCATCAAAGTCAGCGCCAATCAGTTTAGAATGCGCAGTCGCCCACATGTTGGTGTATTGCGCGATGGCGCTTGAGGCATAAATGTCCACTGTGGTGGTGTAAATCACATCAACAGTGTCAGAAGAAAGCGACAGAATCGATTGAGTATCGCTTACGATATCAGCGGCTCCCGTAGAGGCATCCGCCACCTGAGCCGACACGAGTTCGATATTTTCACCCGCTTTGTTGGTGCTGCTTTCAATTCGCTCGACCAAACCCGAGATCTCGCTGGCAGCTTCATTCGCTCTACCCGCCAATGAGCGCACTTCATCTGCAACCACGGCAAATCCGCGGCCATGTTCACCCGCTCGAGCCGCTTCAATAGCAGCATTAAGCGCAAGCAAGTTAGTTTGTTCAGAGATCTGGTGAATGATGCTAATAAATTGCGTGATATCACCAGTAAGCACTTGAAGCGCAGCGACGGTTTCTTTGCTCGCCATCGCCGATTGCGACACTTGATCCAAAGATTGATACATCTCTTCCAACTGCTGTTGAGTGCTATCAAACACACCCAGATTGGCCTGCAATTGATCGCTTTGGTTGATCAGTTGATTATTAGCCTGCTCGATATTGGCTGTGGCGCCAACAAGCTGTGAAGTCACACTACTTAAAAACAGTCGCGAGCGCTGTTTTTGCTTCTCTAGCTGGGATTCTAATTTGTGTATCTGCTGCTCTTTGTCAGCTAACTCTTGTTGCAATTGCGCCAGTTGGCAAGCGAAGGCATCTTTCTGTTCGGTTTCAGACTGCAACTGCTGCTGGAGTTGTTGTACTTGTTTTTTTGATGCAAACATAAGACCACTTTTCGGTTCGTGCTTTATTTATCGTTATTGTCTTATAACGGTAGCATTGATGCGGGAAATGAAAATGGCTGGAAGAGTAAGTTGTGATTGGGGGCCGGTGGTATCACCCGAATAGGGTATGGACTTGAGGGGTGTTGGGTGAGTGTTTTCTTTGGCGATGCGGCGGTAGCCGCTAGCCTGCTATTCTCCCCCTTTACAAGGGGGAGTTAGAGGGGGTGCTCTTAGGTTTTTCACTTGCGTTTCAGTAAGTTAAAAAACAAAAGCACCCCTCCCAACCTCCCGGCTACGCGCCCCGCTTTTAAGGGGAGGAGCTACTGGCTCGCTGCGCCTCACTTATGTTTTCGCTGGCGATGCGGCGGTAGCCGGAATACTTAAAAGCCTAAAGGAATTAAGCGTCCCCTTCCTCAGCATTACGCGCTGCAGCTTCTTTAATGATCGGCTGAAGTTCACCCTTCTGGAACATCTCCATAATGATGTCACAGCCGCCAATTAGCTCACCTTCAACCCATAGTTGTGGGAAAGTTGGCCATTGTGCGTATTTTGGAAGTTCAGCACGGATATCTGGATTTTGTAGGATATCTACATAAGCGAATTTTTCGCCACAACCCATCAATGCCTGAGCCGCTTGAGAAGAGAAACCACAGCTTGGTAGCTTAGGTGAACCTTTCATGTAAAGAAGAATCGTGTTCTCTTCGATTTGCTGCTTAATTTTGTCGATCGTTTCCATTACGTCCTCGAAATACTTGTACTGCGAATGTGTTCACATTCTAGCGAATCGCCGCAGAATAAAAAGCACATTAATAGTGTGGTTATATCTTTGTTACTAGGTTGTGATGTAGTATACCCAAATACCTTGCAAACAAAGGTGATGTAAACAAATCATCACAATTATTTTATCACGGACTCTTTTAATAAAGTAAAAACTTGCTAAAATAGCAAGCAGTCGGTCATCACATGACTCAACAATAAATATACTTGGAAGCAATCAGGGTAAAAACCCTCTAATAATCAATGGAGAAGCGAGCAATGGCATTCGAACTACCAGCACTTCCTTATGCAAAAGATGCTCTAGAACCACACATCTCAGCAGAGACTCTAGATTTCCACCACGGCAAGCACCACAACACTTACGTGGTTAAGCTAAACGGCCTAATTCCTGGTACTGAGTTTGAAGGTAAAACTCTAGAAGAGATCGTGAAAACCTCTTCTGGTGGCGTATTCAACAACGCAGCTCAAATCTGGAACCACACGTTCTACTGGCACTGCCTAGCGCCAAACGCGGGCGGCGAACCAACAGGTGCAGTAGCAGACGCAATCAACGCAGCATTCGGTTCTTTCGAAGAGTTCAAAGCGAAGTTCACTGATTCAGCAATCAACAACTTCGGTTCTTCTTGGACTTGGCTAGTGAAGAAAGCTGACGGTTCTCTAGACATCGTTAACACGTCTAACGCAGCGACTCCATTAACAGAAGAAGGCGTAACTCCACTACTAACAGTAGATCTATGGGAACACGCTTACTACATCGATTACCGTAACGTTCGTCCAGACTACATGAATGGTTTCTGGGCACTCGTTAACTGGGCATTCGTAGAAGAAAACCTAGCTAAGTAATCAGCTCTTCCTAAGTTTCTTTTAAAGACCTGTCTCGACAGGTCTTTTTTTATTTCTAGGCTAAAGCTCCCTCCCCTCTTGCCGATAAAGTCATTGTAACGAGAGGGCTTTATGCAAATTCATCACTTAGACAAAGCAAATTTAATTAACGAACTGCAATGTGGTACGTCGCTGAATCGCGCCGTAGAACAAGGCAGACGTGCCGACTTTGCTCTAATGCTCTCTATGTTTTCTCAAGACTCGCGTGAGACGGCAGTCACCGAGGATGTCGATACCAACGTCACCGATGAAGCAATATTAAGAAAACGCTTTGACGTACCCACAGCTCAGAAACTGCAAGGTGAGCTAGATGACTACGCAGTGTCTGCCTCTATCGCTAAACAATTTCATGATGGCGGCCTCTCTAGTGCGAAGCTTCAGCACTACAGCACACCAGAGCCTTTGAACTATAGTCCAACTGATACCCATGGTCTTGCGGAAGAGGTGTATCACAACCTATCAGGTCATACACGACGTCAACTGGGTCAGAAATCATTGCCAAAACCGACCGTTGATGTGCTATACAACCAATTGACCACGGCTAATCGAAAAGACGCGCTATCCATTCAACTTTAGTTCCCTCACTACAACCCTCTCTTAAAACCACATTTCTTTAGTGGCTTCTAATGTAACGCTGACCACTCTTTCTGTTCAGAGTGTGATTCAATGCAAAGTTACCAAACCTTTCTGCTTTCTATACACAAAAACTTGAAGTTATTCACATTTGAATCACAGTTTTTCTACCAAGTTATTACCTAAGGAATGGCATACGTAATTAGTAGCCTACTTTTTGGGGATAAACATGATCATTAAAAATTCAGTCGTGTTAGTGACATCTGCTGGTACCAGCTTAGGTGCGATGATCGCTCTGCATTTCGCTAGGCTTGGCGCTTATGTCGTCTTATGCGATATCGATGAAAGCAATTTGACCTCAGCCTACCGACGCTGCTTAGAGGTCACTGAGCAAGTGGAAAAGGCACACGTGAGTGACCTATCGCTTCAAACCATCGAGACATTATTTTCCTCTATCGAATCCAGACTAGGCCGAGCCCCGAACGTTCTAGTTAACCATTGGACTTCCCTACCGAAACAGACCCTGACCGGTGGGCACTCGGGCGGTAAATTCATTACCCAGTTCTCCTTACTGGCATCCAACCTATTCTTGTTTGGCCAAGTCGCCGCAGAGCGAATGTCACAAAGCCAATCAGGCGTGATTGTCAATGTGGTCGCCCAGGAGCCCGATCAGTATTACAGTGATTTAGACAATACCACATCGATGGTGACTGGATTTACTAAGAGCTGGGCGAAAGAGCTGAAGCAGCACAACATTCGAGTGGGTGGTGTGATACCTGTAAGTAGCCATAGCCATCATGCCAATGGCAACTGGTCTCAGATCCAAGATGAATTGACACGGACTACAGAATACATAGTCAGCAACGACTACTTTAGCGGACGTGTAGTGAGCGCAGAAACTTAGATAAACCAACGCAAATAATACGGCTGTACTCCTACTCTCCTTAAACGTAAAAAGCCCCTTCATTTCTGAAGGGGCTTTGTCATTTTTCCCGTAAATTTCGTGCTAGCGAAAATCTACTACTGAATTAAGCTTCAGCTTTCTCTTTTTTAGCTTTAGCAGCTGGCTTCGCTTCTTGGTCTGCTTTCTTCTTGATAACAGTTGTACCTTCGAAAGTTTCGCCTTCAACGAATGCGCTACCGTAGTAAGCCGCTTTCAGAACTTCTTTAAGCTCAGAAATTAGTGGGTAACGTGGGTTCGCACCAGTACATTGGTCATCGAACGCTTCAACCGCTAGCTCATCAAGCTTAGCTAGGAAGTCAGACTCAGCAACACCTGCAGCTTGGATAGAAGTTGGGATGTCTAGGTCTTTCTTAAGCTCTTCCAACCATGCTAGTAGACGTTCAATCTTCTGAGCAGTACGGTCACCAGCTTGGCTTAGGCCTAGGTGGTCAGCGACTTCAGCGTAACGACGACGTGCTTGTGGACGGTCGTATTGAGAGAACGCAGTTTGCTTAGTTGGGTTGTCGTTCGCGTTGTAACGAACAACGTTAGAGATTAGTAGTGCGTTCGCCAAACCGTGTGGTAGGTGGAACTCAGCACCAATCTTGTGAGCCATTGAGTGACAAACACCTAGGAATGCGTTCGCAAATGCTACACCAGCGATAGTTGCCGCGTTGTGTACTTTTTCACGAGCGATAGGGTCGTTTGCACCGTTCGCGTAGCTTGAAGGTAGGTACTCTTTAAGCATCTTAAGTGCTTGTAGAGCCTGACCGTCAGAGTATTCGTTCGCTAGAACTGATACGTAAGCTTCTAGAGCGTGAGTGACTGCATCGTAACCACCGAATGCTGTTAGAGACTTAGGCATGTTCATAACAAGGTTCGCGTCAACGATAGCCATGTTAGGAGTTAGTTCGTAGTCAGCTAGTGGGTACTTAGCACCAGTCTCGTCGTCTGTAACAACTGCGAATGGAGTAACTTCAGAACCAGTACCAGATGTTGTAGTGATACATACAAGCTCAGCTTTTTGACCCATTTTAGGGAACTTGTAGATACGTTTACGGATGTCCATAAAGCGCATTGCAAGCTCTTCGAAGTGAGTTTCTGGGTGCTCGTACATTACCCACATGATCTTAGCAGCATCCATCGGAGAACCACCACCTAGAGCGATGATTACGTCTGGTTGGAAGCTTTGCATTGCTTCTGCACCTTTCTTAACTACAGATAGCGTTGGATCCGCTTCTACGTCGAAGAAAGTTTGAACTTCCATGCCTTGAGCTTTAAGCAGCTTCACTACTTCATCACTGTAGCCGTTGTTGAATAGGAAACGGTCAGTTACTAGGAATACGCGCTTCTTACCTTCTAGGTCGCTCATTGCGATTGGAAGGCTACCACGACGGAAGTAGATAGACTTAGGTAGTTTGTGCCACAACATGTTTTCAGCTCGCTTCGCTACAGTTTTCTTGTTGATTAGGTGCTTAGGACCTACGTTCTCAGAGATAGAGTTACCACCCCAAGAACCACAACCTAGAGTTAGAGAAGGCGCTACGTTGAAGTTGTAAAGGTCACCGATACCACCGTGAGTAGTTGGGATGTTTACAAGGATACGTGCAGTCTTCATCTTGTCACCGAAGTAACGGATGCGGTCAGCGTTTACGTCTTGGTTAGTGTACAGACCAGATGTGTGACCGATACCACCGATTTCAACCATAGTTACCGCTTGAGCAACTGCGTCTTCGAAGTCGTCAGCGCGGAATAGACCTAGAGTTGGAGATAGTTTCTCGTGAGCAAATGCGTCGTCGTAAGAAACTTTACCTAGACCTTCACCAACTAGAACTTTAGTGTCAGCTGGAACTTTAACGCCTGCCATCTCAGCGATTGCTGGAGCTGGTTGACCTACGATCTTAGCGTTTAGGTTGCCGTCGATTAGAAGAACTTTACGTACTTTCTCAGCTTCAGCTTTGTTTAGAACGTATGCTTTGTGTGAAGCGAAACGCTCTTTAACTTCGTCGTATACAGAGTCAACAACGATTGCAGCCTGCTCAGAAGCACAAACTACGCCGTTATCGAACGTTTTAGACATAAGGATAGAAGCCACTGCACGTTTGATGTCAGCAGTTTCATCGATAACTACAGGAACGTTACCTGCACCTACACCGATTGCTGGCTTACCAGAAGAGTATGCTGCTTTAACCATGCCTGGACCACCAGTTGCAAGGATAAGAGCGATGTCGTCGTGCTTCATAAGAGCGTTAGAAAGCTCTACAGATGGTTGGTCGATCCAACCGATGATGTCTTTTGGAGCACCTGCTGCTACTGCTGCGTCTAGTACTAGTTTCGCTGCGTCGTTAGTAGAGTTCTTCGCACGTGGGTGTGGCGAGAAGATGATACCGTTACGAGTCTTCAAAGAGATTAGAGATTTGAAGATTGCAGTAGAAGTTGGGTTAGTTGTTGGAACGATACCACAGATGATGCCTACAGGCTCTGCGATAGTCATAGTACCTAGGTTGTCGTCTTCGTCAAGGATGCCACACGTCTTTTCATCTTTGTATTTGTTGTAAATGAACTCAGATGCAAAGTGGTTCTTGATAACTTTATCTTCAACGATACCCATACCAGACTCTTCAACCGCTTGCTGTGCAAGAGGGATACGAGCTTGGTTAGCTGCTAGAGACGCTGCGCGGAAAATCTTGTCAACTTGCTCTTGAGAGTAAGTTGCAAATTCTGCTTGTGCCGCTTTAACGCGTGCAACCATTGCATCTAGTTCAGCCATATTTGTTACAGGCATAAGGAATCTCCTAAAATAAAAAAACTAAAAACTTTTTAGTAAGTTAGCTACTTCTGCTAATGAAACTCTTAACTACAGAACAACTCTACTTAGTAAACTGCTTTCAGAGCTGAGTATAATCTTTCACGCTTTGAAAAAAATTGACTCAGATCAGTTCTGAAAAGTAATTTACCTACATAGTAGTAACCCCAAAGGGTTTCGTGACGTAAGACATTGTTTTTTAAGGTGTTACCCGGGTAAAATACCAAGAACAAAAAAACACCGATCAGTATTTTTTTTTCATAACCCTAGCAAATTGTGTAAAAAATTTTCACTTTCGTACCAGAAAAACAAGTAAAACGTCGCCATCGTGCTACTAAGTATATGTAGATGACATTGGTTCCTTTCAACCCATGACGCAAAAATAATCAAAATTAGACAAGCGCAACACTTTGGCAACAAAAAGGTATGTTACCTCAGTTGTGGCACGAACTTTTCCTTCATATTCCATTCATATTTTCACATCACTCCGAAGGGCTGATTCATTGGTGTTATACGTTAAAAATAGTCATCAAGTTTTAGTCGATTCTCTGCCCACAATGTCGTACATTAGCCGCACTTTTTACCCGGGCATAGATGCCTTGCATTGTGTCCCTCTTCTATCATCGAGATTCGTCTATGAGTAGCATCGAATTTGCAATCTATTTGCAGTTTTTCTTAGGTTTGGTCGCTGCGGTAAACCCTGTTGGGATCATGCCAATTTTTGTGTCTTTAACCAGCCACATGTCTCCAGAAGACAAGAACAAAACGGCTGCGACGGCCAATATTGCCGTTGCCGTTATTCTGATCACCTCGTTACTGGCAGGTCAGATACTTTTGGATATGTTCAGTATTTCTCTCGATTCGTTCCGAGTTGCGGGCGGCTTGCTACTTCTCAGCATCGCTTTTTCGATGATGTCGGGTAAGCTCGGTGAAGATAAACAGAATAAACAAGAAAAGTCGGAGTACGTCAGTAAAGAGCAGATTGGTGTTGTGCCCCTAGCCATGCCTTTGATGGCGGGTCCTGGTGCAATCAGTTCGACCATTGTTTATGGTGCTCGGTATCCAGACATGGTGGAAACGGTTGGCATCATTGTCAGTATCATCGTCTTTGCTCTTTGCTCATGGTTACTGTATCGCTCGGCTCCGCTCATTGTTCGCTTCTTGGGACAAACAGGTATCAACGTGATCACGCGTATCATGGGTCTGATCCTCGGTGCGCTGGGCATTGAATTTATGGCCAACGGGCTAAAAGCTCTTTTCCCTGGCCTCGCTTAACCTACCCTTCAATTTCATCACTTGTTTAAATTCTTCAAGCATTCTTTTCCAAGGATGCTTGATTTGCCTCTATACACCGTATGGCTGCATCTGACATACCGACAGAGCACCAGACGTAGCACTAGATATAGCAAAACTGCCCCTTCGCGCTACTTGGGTATATACTAGCCATATTGAAGGCTTATAGACTCTTGCTATGGAAAACAACCGCTTAAAGCACAAGCTTTACATCATTATCTTTGGTCATCACACCCGAGCGGGTCGAATTTTTGATATTGCCCTTATCATTGCCATTCTGATTTCGCTAACGGTGTTAGTGCTGCACTCTATCGAAGGGTTAGCTACAGAGTGGGATCAGACCTTTGTGATGCTTGAATATTTCTTCACCGCGATATTTACCGTTGAGTATTTATTGCGCTTATATTGCTCACCAAAACCTAAGGCCTACGCCACCAGCTTCTATGGTGTAGTCGACTTACTATCGATTCTCCCAACCTACTTGGCACTGCTTTTCCCATCGGCCACCTTTATGGGGGTGATACGTCTACTTCGTGTCATGCGAATATTCCGTATCCTCAAGTTGGTTCGCTACCTGCAAGACTCCAATATTCTGCTGCGTTCACTGTTAATGTCACGCCGTAAGATCCTCGTTTTCTTCAGTACCGTCGCGATATTGGTGACAATTTTTGGTGCTTTGATCTTTGTCATAGAAGGACCTGAGAACGGATTTACCAGCATTCCACAAAGTATCTATTGGGCGATTGTGACCATTACGACTGTTGGCTATGGAGACTTGGTGCCAAGTACACCACTTGGCAAAGGGCTAGCTTCACTGACTATGCTGCTTGGTTACTCCATTCTGGCCGTTCCTACCGGGATAATTACCGCAGAGCTCAACCAGGAAATGAAAACTCACCGAAACTTAGTGAAATGCCCAAACTGCTCGAAATCCGGCCATGAGAGTGATGCGCTGCACTGCAAGCACTGTGGGAGTGAGTTAGCAACACCAGAAAAGAGAGTGGTTGAAGTAGACTCCGAAGATTTAAAATAGCAGACACTAAAAAGCCCTCAGAAGAGGGCTTTTTCAAACTTAGGTTCAACCAAGCTATGACGCTTAACTGGCCTTCTCAGCCAAGATAATGCGCAATGTACGACGTAACGGCTCTGCCGCGCCCCACAATAGTTGGTCACCCACAGTGAATGCGTTTAGGAAGTCGTTACCCATTGCCATTTTTCTTAGGCGGCCAACAGGGATAGACATCGTACCCGTCACTTTCGCAGGTGTAAGCTCTTGTGCAGTGATGTCGCGATCGTTTGGAATCACTTTCACCCAATCGTTGTGCGTAGCGATGATTTCTTCAATCTCATCCATCGGTACATCTTGCTTAAGCTTAATAGTAAGCGCCTGTGCGTGACAACGCATTGCACCAATACGCACACATGTGCCATCAATTGGAACTGGGCTGTCTTGCAAGCCTAGGATCTTGTTCGCTTCAACGCCGGCTTTCCACTCTTCTTTACTTTGGCCGTTTTCACGCTTCACATCGATCCATGGGATCAACGAGCCTGCTAGTGGCACACCGAACTGATCCGTTGGGAACGAAGAAGAGCGGATAGTCTCAGCCACTTTACGGTCAATATCAAGAATAGAGCTTGCAGGATTGGCGAGTTCAGAAGTCACACAGTCATTTACTACACCCATTTGAGAGATAAGCTCACGCATGTTCTTAGCACCTGCGCCAGAGGCTGCTTGGTAAGTCATCGCGCTCATCCACTCAACCATGCCTTTCTCATAAAGACCGCCAAGACCAAGAAGCATCAAGCTAACCGTACAGTTACCGCCAACAAAGGTGTTGGTACCTTTAATAAGGCCATCTTGGATTTGACCAAGGTTCACTGGATCTAGGGTAATGATTGAATCTTTGTCCATACGGAGAGTAGAAGCAGCATCAATCCAGTACCCTTTCCAACCAGCTTGACGAAGCGCTGGGTAGACTTTCTCAGTGTAGCTACCACCCTGACAGGTAATCACAGCGTCCAGTTGTTTTAGGCTTTCAATATCAAAAGCGTCTTGCAGAAGACCAGCATCTTTACCAAAGTTTGGTGCAGGGATGCCAATTTGAGATGTGCTGTAGAATACGGGCTCGATGACATCAAAGTCTTTTTCTTCGACCATGCGCTGCATTAGTACCGAACCCACCATGCCACGCCAACCGACTAAACCTACTCTCATTGAATTACTCTCCGTGTGAATTGAAATAAAGGCTCCCCCATCTATAAAATTTTCCGAGCCATAACACAAGAGCTAATTCACAAATTAAAGTAACTTTTTTCACAAACCCAACCAGTTAGTACTCCATAACCGTTTAGTAATTAGTAAAAAGGCTCCTTTCGGAGCCCTTTTACTACTAGCTTGTTATTTTGGTTTCTTTTCTCAACTGAGCCCTTTTACCTAGGGCATAACCAAGTCCTAAGGGAGCAAAGAAGATCACTAAAATAAACAGAATGAAATAGACTATAGTGCTCTTAATCAACTGAATGAGCTTTTCGACAGCAAGAGTTAAGACATCTTGAGATATTTTATCGAGATCTTGAGCAAACAACTCTCGCTCGCTGTTTACGATGACCGCTATTTCTTTACGCTCACGCTCAATCATCTTGATAAGCTCTTCACGTTCACGCGCCACCATGTCATCCAGTGCTTGTCGCTCTGCACTGAGCTGTGTGAGCTTATCTTGGGTCTTAACGTCTAAATCGTTGAGTAGCGGCTGAAGCTCAATCGCCATTTTTTGAGCTAAATCGCGCATGTATTCAGGGTTATTTTCAACAAAGTCTTTAAACGCATCGGCACTGATTTGGAAGCTCTTAATCGCGCCGTGGATATCATCGCCACTGACATTGCTATTGAGTGCGATAAGCTGGGCTTTCCACGTCATCAGCTTAGGTGTTTGCTCCGACATCAACGACAATCTATCAGACACATCGGAAAGCGCTTCTGGCATGGTGCCAAGGGTTGTCGTCACTTCACTTTCATCAATACCCTGAGCTTTTAACCACTCGCGATAAGCCGGCACACGAGCAAAGCTCAAGTTTTCAAACGGATGCAGCGCCGCAAATTGGTCAACAAAGACTTTGGTTGTGCCATAACTATCCGATTTAAATAACGACTTTGCCAACTGATCGATTTCTTGACTCAACTTAGTCGCCGTTTGTGTAGCCTCTTCAGTGACAAACAGTGTTTTGCCGTTACCTTTCGTGAAAAACTGCTCCATCTGAACCGTGAATACCCAAGTATCAATTAGGCCAGCGGTAGGAGACACTTGATAGGCTGACTGCCCTAACCCTTCTTCAGCATGAATCTTCCATAGTAAAATATGAGATTGATTCACAATGTCAGTTTCATCGTACTTGGCGGCTAAAGAATCGGATGTCGCTTCAACTTGAGTGAAGAACTCACGACTAAACTCGCGCGTCATTAAGCGCATATTGAGTTCTTGTTTCGTCAGTGGCGTAGTTTGGCTATCGAGCTGAACTTCTAGCAATGAACAGCCAGAAATTAGAGAAATAAACAGCATTAGAAGTGCGCAGCACAAGCGGTGCATTGGTTTCATCGTAAGCCTCAACGTTGAAAAGTAGCGATTGTCTAGTCACTTCACCTGTATGGTGAAGTCACTTAGCCATATATTATCGCCACTATAAATAACCCAGGTAAAATTCACGTTAACTATTGATATTTATAGTCTAAATTTCGCGATTTACTAGACGTTATTGTTGACTTTGGTTGGAGATGTAGTCTTCAGCCGACACAATCGCTTGTTTAAGACGCAGCTCTAGTTTCTCTATCGCCTCAGAGTCTATGGATTGGGTTTGCTTTAGTTGCAGCTCAGCGGTGATTGCGGTTTGACGGAGCTGCTCTGCGAAGATGCTGCCAGAGACCCCTTTTAGGGTATGTGCGACGCGGGTCGCTTGGTCAATATCGCTATCAGCAAGACTGCGTAGTTTATCTGCATCTTGACTGTGCTCGGAAACAAAAACGCCTAGCAGTAGCAGCATCGACTCTTTGTCTCCATCCAAGGTATTGAGCATTTCAGAAAACTGGATCGGCGCGCCCTCTTCAGCCGCCTCTGATGGTGCGGAGATACCCTCGTCACGAACGACTTCTAGCTCTACTTGTTCTGTTTCATTCACCGGCTCTATCTTTGAAAAAGACGGCGTTACGTCATGCGGTTGTGTGACTTCTTCGGCTTGTCCCTTTGATGTTTCATTCGCGCTATTTGCCCGTGCATATTGTGGCTCGCGAGTCACCGAAACAGGTTCATAGCCATCCAAGTCATCACGGCCACTTGCCAGCAGTGGTTCAGACTGTTTTTTGAAACTGCACAGCAATAAACAAACAATCGCCACAAGGCTGACCAATACGACGATCAGTACTTGTTCATTCACTATGCGTTCAGATTGCAGTTCGCGCAGCGATAGCTCTGTCATAACAGGGTGGTTAACCACACGCTCGACCAGAAACTCAGTATTCGCCGCTTGTGACAACAGCACCGATGCTTGAGAGTTAAGCTCCAAAACGTGTACGCGGTCACCACCAGAAAGCCCATAAGCTTCGCGCTGAATATCTTCAAGCTTCAAATACACCTGACGCGGTTCAACCGTGTCATTGAATAAGGTATCCAGCACCACCGCAGAGAGTCGGTCACTAAGCGAAATCGCCGCTTGGCTTAACCGTGTTGGTTTGGCATTAATGCTGGAAACAAAAGTATCCATACGCGCTTCATCTTGCGCTAGAAGCTGAGCCTGCTCTACAAATCGTTCGAGTAGATAGACGGTATGAGAAACATCCGAGAGCAAATCCGATTGAGTCAATGATTTGAGCTGCACGGTTTGGGCATGTATAAGCTGTATTTCAAGCTCGAGTTGCTCAGAGAAACGTGAGCGATAAGGTTGGGCTAAGAAAAGGGTTTGCCTTAGCTTGTCGATGCTAAACGAGATCTCGTCAATGAGATGAGTAATTTTCTCTTCTTGCGACGAAATATACACCACTGTAGTCACGGCAATAGACCATAGCAGCACGATGGTTACGGCAAAGCCATTAAGACGTTTTAATACATTCAACCGTCGTTCCCTCTCAACAACAATAAGGCTTATCCCTGGCCTTTCTTGACCCTGCAAAAAAGCGCTACAAAGTAGCGCTTTTTATCTGCTTAACGATTTCGAGTCAGTTGATCTCTTAGGTTTGGCGGTGTGCCTTTGATAGTAAGAGTATCGGTATCTGGATCGTAAAACACCCGCTCACCTAGAAGCAGGCTATCAAAACTAAGATTCAATCCGCCACCGGCACCAACAAACTTTGTGAGCTTGCGTACAGTCGAGCGATCAGCTGGAAAACTCTCTTCCAATTCATAGCCTTGTTCTTGAGTGTAATCTAAAAAGCTCGAACCTTCATTGCTTGGAAGCTCACCAGATAACTCTTTGATTTGCACTTCGTCGCCTGTTTTTAGCTGATCATTACAGTAATCGTAGACCTGCTTTTTGTAGTTGACGGTTTCATCTTTATCAAGCTGAGCGTCGGCACAGTAATCTTCTACCGCTTGCATCAACAAAGAGTTCTGCTGCTTAGTATCAAGCCCTACTTCGGCTTGTAAAAAGTCTAGGAAGAAGTCCGCTACTTTGCGTCCAACGCGACCCTTAATGTAAGTGAGGTAACGATTTGAGCCTTTGTCCAAATCGTAGCTGGTTAGATCGATACGTGCCGCGATATCCATTTTTGCGATATCAAGGTAGTCGATTGAACCGATGTTTAAGCCTTCCGTCACTTGCAAGCTGTTGTACGATGGCAGCAAACCGATAAACAAGTAATCCGTTGCTAACGATTGATACTGAGCCATAACCAGTGTGCCCGCTTCCGCAAATGGGTATTTTGCTAGTTCGGTTTTAAGGCGCTCGGCACTTTGCTGAGAGAAGCTGTAAAAGTCTTTCTCACCTTTAAGTAGCTCACTTAGCCAAATCTGAAAATCACTCTCACTGGTAAAGGAACCAAATCCTTTTCCCGCTTTCGAATTAAACACACGATGCAGTTCAGCCACTAAGGTTTCGGTTGAATTGTCGTTGTGCAACATCTCTTCGCGATACTGAACGACAAGCTCTTCCTGCTCATTTATCGCTAACTGGTGTAAAATAACGTTAGATAGGTTCAAACTCATTGTGAATTTATCATGGTTGCTGTTTCGTTTGTGATGCAGAGTAGGGTATCATAAGCCGCTTTCATTATCATTAGCAGAGTCTTTATGCCAATTACATCTAAATATACCGATCAACAAGTTGAAGACATCCTTGCCGAAGTTGCCGCTGTTCTAGACAAGCACGGTGCAAGCGCGGAACTTTCACTTATGATTGCAGGTAATATCGCAACCAATGTCTTAAATCAAAACGTTGCTCCTTCACAACGCCAAGCAATTGCGGAAAAATTCTCTAAAGCTTTGATTTCATCATTAGAAACTAAAGATCAACACTAATCTCGACAACGGATAGATTACACGGCAGATGGTAGATAGCGAAAATTCATACGGAGAAAAGGTCTCCCGCCTAGTGGGCTGGGGTCACTGGTTTGCGTTCTTTAATATAATTGCGGCAATGCTGGTCGGTACCCGCTATATCGCCTCTTCTCCGTGGCCTGATACGTTGCTGGGACAGTTTTACTTGTTCGCATCGTGGATCGGCCACTTTGGCTTTTTGGTATTTGCCCTCTATCTGTTAGTGCTGTTTCCGCTGACCTTTATTGTTCCCTCGCGAAAACTGTTTCGATTGATTGCGGTGTGTTTTGCTACATTTGGCCTCACTGTCCTATTAATTGATACCCAGGCTTATCAAACCATCAATTTGCACTTGTCTCCGGTGGTTTGGGATCTGCTATTTAGCGACGAAAACAGCACCATTAGCTCCGATTTACAGCACCTGTTCATTGTCCTGCCACCGATTTTCTTAGCTGAGCTTGCGCTCGCGGAATGGGTATGGCGCAAACAGCGCAAACTGTCTCATAAGCATGTCGGCCGCCCATTGGCTGCGCTGTTTTTCGTGTGCTTTATCGCTAGCCACCTAATTTTCATTTGGGCGGACGCGTTTTTCTATAACCCTGTCACCGTGCAAAAAGCCAATTTCCCTCTCTCCTACCCGATGACAGCGAAGTCATTTATGGAGAAACATGGCTTACTGGACAGAGAAGAATACCTGCAGAAACTTAAAGATAACGAAGGCGCTGCGGATTTGGTTCGCTACCCGCTAACAGAAATTGAGTTCAATCGCCGCTCTGAGAATTTGAATGTACTGATTGTCAGTATCAATAACCTTCGCAGTGACATGCTGAATCCAGAGACCATGCCTGTCGCGTACGGATTTGCTCTCAACAATCAAAACTTCATTAACCACTACAGCTCAAGCAATGACGACTTTGGCGCTTTCGGCTTGCTTTATGGTCTTCCAAGCAGCTACGCCAGCAGCATTAAGTCTCAGGGAACTGAACCCTTGCTGATGTCTGTACTTGCTAATCAAGGTTACCGATTTGAGCTTTATAGTGGTGATAACTTTGAAGACGACCTCTACAGCGAGACCATCTTCAGAAAATTCCCAATGGTTGATTTAACCGCAACCAAGTCGGAAACGCTGGATAAAACCATCTCTGACAATGCGGCCATTGAGCAGTGGAGCGATGCCATTATTAATGGTTCAAACAAACCATGGTTTGGCTTTATTGAGTTGTCCACTGTTGATAACTTTAGCGACTACCAATCACAAAGTAATGCGCAAACAGCCGAAGAGCGCTTTGTGAGTGCTTACTCAGCCGCAGCTACCGCTGCTGATGCCGAGTTTGGCAAAATTCTGCAAGCGTTAGTTGATCAAGACTTGCTAGAAAGTACCATCGTGATTTTGACGTCAAACCACGGTACCGAGTTCAACGAAACGAAGACTCGAAGTTGGGGTTCGAATACCAACTACAGTCAATATCAGTTGCGTGTGCCTATGGTTATTCATTGGCCAGGTAAACTTGCTGCCGACTACGGACATATGACCAGTCACCTCGATCTTGCTGCGACCATATTGGAAGATCTTAGCGGTGTGTCCACCAATGTGAAGAACTTCAGCAGCGGACGCAACCTGTTTGATGAAAGAAAACGTAAGTGGATCATCGCAGGTGATACAAGAGAGCTCGCTTTGGTGACTGCAAATGACACCACGGTAGTCGACAAGTTTGGTAACTACAGCCTGTATGATAAAGATTACAACAAGCTTGATAACACGAATCCGAAGCTTCCTATCTTGATGCAAGGCTTCACGGAACTGCAACGTTTCTACGCTAAAAGTCAGTAAATCAAGCAGTTAATCACATGAATTGCCCTTGACCAGTAAAACACTCTGGTTTAGATTAAACCCATCGGACTGTAGCGCAGCTTGGTAGCGCACCGTCATGGGGTGTCGGGGGTCGCAAGTTCAAATCTTGTCAGTCCGACCATATTCAAGCCCTAAGACTCGTCTTAGAGCTTTTTACTACTTAAATGTGTAGTTTTTAGACACCCAAACCATTATTTTGAATCAGTTGCTTATAAATAGAGCAAACAGTAAAAATAAGGGTTTACAAACAGTAAGATGCCCATTATTATGCGCATCAACACGGAGAGATGGCTGAGTGGTCGAAAGCACCGGTCTTGAAAACCGGCAACCGTTAATAGCGGTTCTAGGGTTCAAATCCCTATCTCTCCGCCACTTTTTCTTACGCATTAAGCCCTTGTTTTCAAGGGCTTTTTCGTATCTATCGTACTGCAAATCACCTATCTCAACAGAGAGGTGAGACAATGTACTTACAAAAAGCGCCAAATGGTGTATATCAAACCCGCGTTTGCACTCCTAGAGAACTTCGTTCTCATGAATATCCGTATGACTTCAAATTCAGCCTATTAACTCGCAATCGAAAATTGGCAATAGAGCGCAACTTCGAAATAGCTCAATGCATTCGAGCAGCGTTCCACACTGCCTCCAAAAACACTGTACCTAGCGCAAAAGCTTTTACCCAAGCCCTACGAGAGCAAGTTAGATCGATACGCAATAACTATGACGAAAGTCAACAGACTGAGTTTCCCATTCAAGAGCAAAAGACTCCTGGGTATTCTGACTTCCCAGAACTCGATCATATCGACTTTCATACGTTAGAACCTTATCCCTCGTCTGAGCAGCATCCCATCTCGCTCTACAGTGTAGAGAGCTTGCTGAGAGAGTTCTTAGCATCAAAGCGTGTAGAGAACGTCAGAGCGCTGACTGTACATCAACTCGAACAGCGCATATCTCATTTCTTGTCTTTTGCTCACAGTAATAACACTGTCTACATTACGTCAGCGACATTTATGCAATATGTGACTCAGCTTCACAGTGAAAAGCGGTCAATGAAGACAAACAAAGATTACTTTGCTTCAACGACTCAGTTCTTCGGGTGGCTGTATCAGATGGACTACATATCTCATAATCCAACGGATAAAGTATCGCCCAAATTTAGAGCTAAGCGACACGCTAGCACCGAGCGGGATAGATGGACTGAATCAGAACTTAGAAAGATTTTAACTAGCAAGGCTTTTCTTAGTCAATCAATCGACTTTCAATGGGTTACCCGTCTCCAGCTTTATCATGGACTGCGGACAGGAGAAGCGTGTCAGTTCTATACGAATGATATTACTGAGATACAGGGAGTCTTGTGTCTCCACGTCAATGATAATTCCAAGGATCAACATCTCAAAAACTCTCACGCAGTTCGGTACGTCCCGTTGCATCCGAAGATACGCGATGAATTCATAAAGTTTGTTCGCACTCGGAGTAAACGTAACAACCGCCCTCTCTTTCTATATAAACCACTGTCCGCGGATAAAGACTGGACAAAGACATATCGAACTCAATTTGGTCGAGTACAAACTGAAATTGGTATGAAGCCAAGACAACGACCGACTGCATACGGGCTACGCCATACTTTCATTGATCAACTCAAAGTAGCAGACGAGGCTGAACATGTCGTCGCCGAAATAGTAGGTCATACGAACCCCAACATGACATTTGGTCGGTACGGCAAGAAGTTAAAAGTTAATAGACTTCTTGAAGCTGTAGCTAAGTTTAATCTCACGGTGGAGGTGTCTCATGACTAAGTTAACTGATCAAATGCGCGCTGAAATCATAAATGTGCTTGTCGAAGGTGAGTCTTATAGAGAGAGTATCGACATGCAACGCTTCTTAGTGCGTGGAGTGACTGAGTTTGAGATCGGGCTAATCGACACTGCAATTCGATTGCTACATGAGTCTCCTTACCTCTCTGATGTCGACTTTGAAAATCTGGGCTTCAGTCACAAAGGGATACAGAGAGTCTTGGGCGGAGTAAATCACTTTAAAACTCTACTGCACATTGAAGAATACTCACTGATGGCTTGGGTACAAGATAACGGGCTGCAAGATGAAAACTGCATTACTCTGCCCTATTTTGTCTATCAGCACTACGTAGATGAGATTAGAGCCAATCATTTGGAGGGCTTCGCTTTGACCTCTTACTTTCAGGTCGACCTCGGTCAACAACTCGCTAGAGCCATGACTTTTAAGTGTGGTACAAGCTTGTTACTCCCCAAAGATCCTATGGAGATTGCAGCTTACATCATACTGTCAAGATTTGGACGATATAGGTCTATGACTTACGACTTCGAGAGAACGATATTGACAGCAGAAAATGAACACCGTTCAATAGAGATAGAAGTTAAAGTATTCTCTTCTCAACTAACAAGAACGACGCCTATAGCTGTTTGCCTGATCGATGATATCCCTGAACTCGATTACGTTTCCCGTTCATCGACTAAGATACTACACCTACACGACTTCTCTATGAGACATGAAAATGGCGCCAATCGAGAACTTTTGAAAGCGATGAATTTCTAATATATTAGATCGTCAACGAGGTGGGATTCAAATGAGTGCCCACCTCTGCAAAGGAGTTTGCATGAGAATACTTTACGTCGATGTCTTTAGTCTGCTTCGCTCAAAATCAGATTCAATAGACATTGAATCTGCACACAAGCTTGCTAACGCAGCAAAAGAAGCGAACCTAATGCTGTATCCTACGCAGAGTAGATATACACGCGCTTGGCTTGTCGAGAACAAGATTTTTGATAGCAACATTCTCGCTCCCGATATAGCAACGAGTCGTAGTGCGCGTCTTGATGACTCCAACGCTGTTCGTCATTTAAGAGCGCACGCGCATGCCCTAGAAGCAGAATGGTGGGTCTGTGGCGACTTTGATGGTGATGAACTGCTAGCTGACTATCGTGATAGATATCTATCTAGTAAATTCGGCGCTGGTGTAACCGACGAGCTGATTGAGAAAATAAAGCTACTCAGATCCTAACAGACGAGGTGTGTCGCAATCAGCAGTGAGAGATCTCAGCACACCTTTGGATATTTCTGTGTCAGTGACTTTCCTAATTTAGTTAAAAACGAATAACTATAGGTATGGCTGACCTCTAATCGAACAACCACTTCTGACCTTACTCATCGCATAAATCCTTTAAGCCAGTACAAAGTTCCCTAATCACTTGTTTGATTTCACTTAGGTCATTTTCTGTCTTAGGCACTTTTTTAAGATACCCACTATCAAAGCCATGTTTACTAACAAATCGAGTTAGTTCTTCATTCTCATTGTCAGCGCTTATTCCCTTTAACCAAATGTGAAAGTTTTCATTGTAAAAACCAACACTAAGCCTAAGTGATTTACCCTGATATTTGGCTCCAGAAATATCACAACAAGACCAATCTTCGCTTGATTTAACAGGAGTTGTGTGTGACTTTAAAAAAGGATCTATGTGTTCAGTCGTCAACTCTATCTCTAAAGATTTAGTATATAGATCATAGTGGTAGTGGTTTCTTTGCGACTGGCATAAGAGTATTATTTCTTCTGCGGTAATGGATATAAAACCTTGTTCGCATACTTCAAATAAACCTGGATGTTTGATAAGTAGCCTTATCCACGCTTTTGTAGTTGGAGCTTCAATAGCCGTACTACAAATCGCCATCAGAGAGGTAGTTATATCATCAGAATCAAAGAGTGGATCATCGACTACAGCTTTGACAAGCGCTTGTCGAGACTCCATATTTGTCCCACCACCACCTGGGTGAATTCTTAAAAGTCGTTTCCAACTATGGTCTCGTTTAATGTTATTTTTAGTTAAACGTGTACTAAGCAAGCTATGCCTGTTACCTGTCCAATTAGTAAAGTAATTACCCTTGCTTAGTACTGCTCGCTCCCATAGGTAGTCGATAGATGACGAGCTGCTAGATATTTGGGAGAATACATTTTGAATTGCTTCCGAATATAGCTTGAATCTAGCTAAGTACTCATTATCTTCATGATCAATCCAATTACAGTGCTTATGTTCTCGGTAATAAGAAAGGATTTCAGCAAAGTTTAAAAGACAGCCAACTTGACCTTTTAAGAAAGGGTGATTTTCAGCACTCACAATAGCTTCACGCCAATCATCCGATTTAAGTAATAAATGAGCTTTTATTTTTTCTTCAAGAACCTGAGCGCCAGCAAAACCTGCTATTTCTATATCATCAGCTAGAATCTCAAGGATAGGTTTACCTGATTGACACAGCTTATCAATCGCAAATAGTGTTTTATTGAATTCATCAGAGGTGTTGATAATGGTATTTTCGGTTAAATTGAAAACAACCCTTAGCCATTCATTTAGCTCTCTGTCAGACGTAGCTTTAGCAACGTAGTTGTAAAACGCATAAAACCTGAGTTTATCATCGTAGCTGGCGTCATTTTTCAATACGTTTTTGAATGTTTTTTGTTCGTCATAGTAATACTCAGTTTCTAAGTAGCCTTGTATTTGGCTATTGACTATTCCATCTCTGTAGATGAGGTCAAGGAAACTAATCAGGCGCACAAAAAACTGTTTATTCAAGCAACCTAACGCTTCATATTGAGAAAGCGTAAGCGCTTCTAAGCGACCATTTTTACCAAACAATTCTCCACTATGAACAATGAGATCCAAAGGTGAATCTTGATATTCAATGAGGTATTGATAGGCAATAATTAGTCGAATGAAATTCATTAACTCATCATCAAAAGTATCGTCATCAGAACAAATATTTCTAAAAGGCCAAAACAGATCCGCCCAATCGGTATCTACCTTATGGATGAAGTACTCATACCCGCTGGCATTATCTTTAAAAGGTAGCGCGTATTCAGGCCACGGACCTTCAAAAGATTTTACTTTTTGCTCCAGCTTGGCTTTAAAGTTTTCAAATATAGTTAACGGTTTACCACGAGCATTCATTTTTATATAAAGCTCATCTGACAAACCAAATGAATGAAGATCTAGAAACTGAAAGGTAATGTAAGGTTCTCTTGTATTGATTATCCTCTCGTACAAGTTGATATCGCTTTGAGGAAACAATGTTTGAATCGCATCGAGCATATTTAAGCAAGCTTGAACAGTTGGGTCTTGTTGCCACGACAAATAAAACCACTGACTATTATTAATCTGCTTGCTTATCTCTATCCCAGATAATTCAATATCTTTGGAGGTTAAAGCATCAAAAAACTCCATTGTGCTTGGACGAGTCTTATAGGTAAAGCGAGAGCGATTTTCACTAGTGACAAACCGATTTCTAAATTCTACAATATGCCCATGTTGTACTGCTAAGTACCAATGCAGCAAAAACAAAGTCGTTAAGCGCTGCTGTCCATCAAGAACCGAGAAAGCCTTACTTTGACCTTCTTCAAAATTTCCATAAACAAAATCTAAATCTAGTGATTGTCGTGATTCATCATTGTTATTTAGTGCTTGGAATAATGAACTTAAAAACAGTGTTCTTACTTCAAGCTCTTCTTCTCGACCTTGTGCGTAATCACGTTGCAATATTGGAATTTCAATTGCCTCAACAACATCAAATAAACCATAAAACGTTAATCTTTTTCCCTTATTCATACCCTAAATCCTCGTGATGAACACCTACACCTTGAAAGAAACCGAGTAACATTTCTACCATAGCCCTTTGATGATCTTCGCTATCTTTCGCTTCCCAATACAGCATCTTATCTACCTGTTTGCTGTAATACTTAAGAAACACATTCTTAGTGCAGAGCGGAACAAAGGTTGCTTTCTTATCTAATGCGATGATACTCGCTCGTTTAATTGGGAATACCGCATTCTGGTAACTACGATTCGTGCTGCTATCCAGCAAGGTTAGATTGCCAATTGAGTTATCAACATCTTCCTCGCCATCAGGGTCATAATACGCCCGCACTTTGTCGTACAAAGCTTCAAACTTATCACTATTTAAAATTGCGGCTTGTAGTAATTCTGTTGCTTCAAGTTTGATAGAAAGCTCTTCATTGTTTACATCAACGTCAGACTTCTTAGATTCTGGTGCTTCATCGCTAGAGATATATGCAACAACGTTTTCAAGCCATGCCTTTTGCTTGTCTTTGCTATTTGGCATATCGGATGCCACTGAGCGGATATGTTCAATATCCCAACTATCCAATTTATATTTATCAAATTGAAAACGTGCATTGGTAGCAGGGTTGGCTAGTAAGCTTGCAACATTAAACAGTAATAGTAGTGGTCTTAGCTTGTGCGCACCTGATTCGTAAGTGAATGTGTTTAGCCTCTCATCTAGCCATTCTTGAGATATTGCGTCTATCTCTCTAACGTTAAAGGTCTTACTAAATACTAGCTTTAACAATGATTGTCGAAAATCATACTTTGTAAGAGCCTCTTGGTGTAAATCAAAAATACGAGCGATAGAGACTTTTTGCGAGACTAAATAGCCAATCAAGTGAAATAGTGGACGGTCGTTGTACCATTCTTCTAGAGTCATAAAACACTGTTTTATCTTTAGCCATTCACGAGCAACATCTACAGACTTATCTTTATCACCATTGGGACTTAACAATCGGTTGAACGTCAGAAATATTTTCAATTTATCAGTATCTAGAATGCCTTGATCATCAAGGCTTCTAGATGCTAAATCCAAAACGAATTCAATTCGGTTCGTGGTAATGGACTTATTGCTAATGAAATACCAGAACGCATCATCTTGTAAGCGTTTCTCAACAGCATCCCACTCTTGTGAAATCTTTAACTGCTGTAGGTTTTGAATCGGTTTTTTGCTTTTGTAATCATCAACATCTTGGGCAAAATTACTCGATTTTAAAAATAATGCTTTTACTAGCTCGGCATTGACCAGAGGTATCTTGCCCATGTTGAGTCGAGTAAACACCTCAGTAACATTTTCTGATTCGCTTATCTGATACCAAATCACTTTAACATCATTAAGAAATACAGATTCAATATCATTTATGCGGTTAATTTTGTCTTTGAACCAATTTCGAATTTCATTATAACTTTCAAAAATATAGTGAAAGTCTATATTTTTATCTTTTTGGCTTTCATCAAGTGTTGCGATGTATTCTTTGCTTTCATGTCGCGTCTCATACTCAATTGAATAAAGTTGCTTTCGGAAGTCTTCAGCAAATCGAGAGTTAAAATAACCCAAAATTATGAGAATAGTAGTTAGCCTTTGCTGGCCATCTACTAACTCCCATTGGTCACCTCGTGCTTTTACCACAACGGGTTGTAAACAATAAAAATCTTGCTCTGTCTTGTTTTTGTTTAGACAAAACTCATAAACGTCATCGAGTAGCTCGGTGACTTGCCTTTTAGACCAACGATAGCCACGTTGATAGGCAGGTATAAAAAACGACAGGTCAAGCAGGTCGTTAATCGGCTTTAATTCTAATTCATTACATTCAGGCATTCGTATTCCTTGTTGTTCTTTGGTAAGTAGCAACTGTGTGCGGCCTGTAAGGATGGTAAGGTCTGAAACTGATAGACACTTTATTGTTATGAGAAAAACTAAGCCATTTAGATCTTGAATAAGTGTGATCTGGCGCAACCGCAACTCATTTTGGGGCAAAGGAGAGTTTGCCGAAGTTGCCTATGCAAAAAACCTGAACAGTATAGTTCACTTCTGACCTTCTAGTACGGTATGGCAGTTGCGTTCCTTCATCAACTTGAGTGAGATGGCGTTCAATGTTGATCTGATATCATCGATTATTAAGTCAATTTCTTTCCACTTGCTATCATCAAGTATCATCTCTTGATCCCCATTTGAGTTGAAAGCAACCTGAATATGTTCGTGTTCAATAACAAGTGAGAAATGCCCATGTGCAAAAGCATTCCTCCACTCCTGAAGTAGCTTAAGATTTCGATGAAGTGAATCTTTCTTCTTGCGTGAACAATAATTATTACTATTTAATATCTTGAATAGTATGTCTCGTCTTGTATTAAAAGAGAGAACACTAGATGAAACAAAGCACTCGTGAAAAAGAACATTTCTAACATCCCCCTCTTCGCGCTGTTCGGAACTAGCAAGGAAGTAATCAGAAATGAAACTGCCAATATTATTACCAATGATAGTAGCAGCATATATAGCGAGACCTGCATTAGTCTTAGCGACGGTTAGCATTTCGTCATAAAAGTCAGGATTTCGTGCCACTTTACGGTTTAATTTAGTAAAATGTTCACTATTCTCAACAGAATTGAACGAATATGTTATAGAAAAATCCATACCGTTTTTTAGTTTATACAAATCAAACCTCTAAATAGCTACGCTTACTCTAGTTACTCTGAAGCATTAAGAAAATTCAGTCAATCTTGGATTGGTATATCAACTGATAATTAATTATCTGACTTAGAAAGGGGCACCTAACGTTTATACTTTGGCCATCTGTTATACCCAATGTCAGGGTTGTTAGAGTCATACTGACGAATCAACTCAACTTCCTTTTTGTTTACCTCATCAGCACTGTCAGAAAAGAAAATGATTTCACGGCGAATAGTCATATTCATCCTTTCTTCGAAACTGAAATCTTCAGCGATCACATCGCTTTTAGCACTTCCCCAGTAGTTGATACTGTTTGTCAGATCTTTCCCGATATAGATCTTGCCGTTTGGGTATGTGATTTTGTATATAACCTTGCTATTACTATCCATATTAAACTCAACGAGATTGGCTAGAGACGAGCTTCTAACATTAGAAAATGTTGGTCAATATGAACATCCTTGTTTAGTGAAGAGCATCTACTCTAAGTGGTTTTGGGGCATTTTTGATTTAGAAGATAAGGTCCCAAACACTGAGATGTGCGCTTTACAAACCATCAACATTAACGTCAGGTTCTCAAGAATCTTCCCTTTGCTAAAGTCTTGAAAACGATAAAATGCCACACTCATCACACTTCTACATCAGCGATTGATTTTTCTTCAAAATTTATTAATCACTGAATAATTACTACCTATTTTAGCTAGTTCTTATAAATCAGATAGTTAAACCGACTAAAATATACACACCAAAAATATACCTGAATCATTAGATATCAACACTCCCGAAAGTCAACAAAGGCTTAAATATCATGCACTTGAAATCACTCTTGGGCTGTGATTTTATATAAGAACATTCACTAATGACCATCCAAAAAAATAATAATAACTAGTACAGAATGTACGCTCCATGTACGAGCATCTTGGTTTTTTTGATGGCCTTAATTTAATAGGTCGATGATATGAAGTCTGACAAACTAGAAACAAAGCAAGTAGCACAAAGAACACCTCCAAAAAAAAGAAAGTTAAAAGCTAGAACAGCAAAAAAGCGCAAAGGCGTGCGATCTTCTAATGTATCTCTAAATGTCGTTGACTATGAGCAATCTTCGGTTGCAAGAGCCGTTTGTCATGAATTGAACATGAAAAGGCCAATTGTGGCTGAATCCACTTTTACTGCTATGAAAAGTCATGCTAGACACATCATCAAGCAACTCGGTGCAAAGTATCTTAACGAGTTAAGTGTCGAAGATATTGAAATATTCAGAACGACGCTTTTGCAGCGAGGATGCAAAGGCAAAGTGGTAAATGGATGCTATACATTACTGCGAGCTGTTTGCGCTAAAGCACTAGTCTCTGGCCATCAAAACTGCAATCTGATGGACACCTTCAAAAACTTGAAAGTCGTCAATAAAGAACCAAATCCCCTAAATGAGCACGAAATAAAACAACTACTACTGACTGATACCGACGATAAGAGTGCAAAGTACATGACGTTGTTTGGAGTTCTGACAGCCTTGCGAATTAGCGAACTGATTTGCGTATCTTGGGAGAATGTCGAGTTCTTTGAGGAAAATGGGGTAGAAAAATGTCGGCTGTACATAGACTTAGCTAAACCACTTAATAGATACAAAGTAACAAAAACCGAAGAATCCATGCGGGTAATAGAGCTATCGTCAGAAGCTGCACGGGTTCTAAGAGACCTTGAACCACTTACTGGTAAGAAAGCTCCCATTTCAATTGACATCGTTGAACGAGATAACATCACCATTAGAAAAGATAAGCGCAAATTCATCTTTCTCAATGAACAGACTGGTCAACCATGGATCAATCCAAAACAGTTTGCTAAACAGTTCTTTACCGATTTTCTAAAAATAGCAAGGGTGCCTCATCGCGGCCCAAGTCAACTCCGTCATTCTTGTGCATCACTGCATTATAACGGTGGTACTAGCGTCGTATGGATAGCGAGCTTGTTGGGTCACAGGGATGTAAGCATCGTTGAGCAACACTACGCAAAGCGGAATAAAGTCAGTTTAAAAAAAGAACAAAAGAAAGCAGAAAACACAATTTCTGATCTCTTCAAGTTAAGTGATGAAAACACTATTAAGGTCCCTCGGGAGATAGTTCAAGCTAAAACCAGATCGGTAAATGCTATTGACAAAGAGTTTATCAAGTCAATGCTTAATCTAGCCCAAAGCACAGAAAGTGAAGAGCACAGAGAGCAAATAATCCAAGTTATCTCACAAACATTAGACAAGGAGTAATGGTTATGGATGTTACTCCTCCCTGCCCTGCCTCACTTCCTGCCCCGACAGGGCAGGAAGGAAGTTTGGCAAAATCACTGAAAGACAATTGGATGCTCGAACTCCAAAAGCGTGGCTGTTCACTCGACAAAGGCAAAACAATAGAAGAGTACGCTCGAGCTTTTGACGACCCCAAAAACGCACCGACATCAGCTAAAGCACTTCAAAGTGTGGTCGGTGGTGATTTTAAGCGCGTACGTATAGCATTTAAGTTACTGATACAAGCAACTAGACCAACACCTCTCATTAGAGACAAATCGGCGTGGTTCGTCGATACCGAGCAACGCATAAGTACTGCTTTGAAAAACGAAATGACGACAGTATGGCAAGCGTTTGACGCAGAAGTTCAGCACTTAGTCGACATCCGCACACAAGAGTCTTTAAACCAAATTTCTATGCTAGACAAAGAAAATGAAGACTTAGCTGAGTTAGTTGATGAGTTGCAACGCCAAACGGACGACGTCGAATACTATCGCAATCGAAATAAAGCACTAGAGGTTGAACTTGCTCGCACAGAGCAAGTTTATTCTGAGCTACGTGACAAATACGATTCGTCTCAAAGTGAGCTAAAGTCGATGCTTCTCATAAACAGCGAGTTAGCTACAGCAGAATCACGTAATGAGATGCTTGGCAGACATAATGAGTCTCTCGAGGAAGATAAGAAACGTTTGAGTAGTGAAAACAGACGATTATTAGACATCATTACTGAATTTCAAAAACGAGAATCTATCGCGCTCAATAATCAAAGCGAAGATTACCCGCATGCTAACTTCATAGACGAAGAACTATTGAAAGATTAGTTTTCCCTTGAAGAGCACCTGGGCTGCGCCCAGAGCCCAGTCAGACCGCTCAACAAAATAATTAGACCTATTCTAGTAGGCGAAAATATGACAATGACAATACTCAACGCACTAAGGCGTTACACCTTCAATACTGTACAAATAGCAAAACTGAAGCGCGAAAGCGCTTCAGACTGCGTGTCAAAACACGTGCGCAGGCGGTTTAGTTTTCGACAAATAAGGAGAGGCGTAAAAACGCGTCGGCTTAGTAACCAGCTACGTTTTCGTCACACTTTTGTTTCACAAAAGAGCACGAAAACTGCTGGCCAGAGAAGGCTCTCTGGACTCTCATACATGAAAACCCCAAGGAGGTTTTCATGATATCTAATACACGTGAAATTAGGTTCTTTCATCGACACATTAACTTCAACTCTACCAGCGCTCGACGCAAGAAATGTGAAGCAACTTTGCGACACTCTTTAAGATGCGATGTTGACCCTGGTTCTACAAAAACACTCGAATGGAATCCAAATCTTGTCGCATATAACAAGATACTAATTGATGGAGCTATACACACGTTTGGCTCTAGTCTAACTCAAAGCAAAAAAGACGAACTTGTCAAAAAAATAACGCCCAAACCGAGACTAAGAAATCACACTAAACTACGCACTCAAATGCGACAGTATCGTGCAAAGCTAAAAAAAGCGATTGTATCAGAGAGTAAGAAACAGAACAGTATCGCAGTTTCGTTTCTTGAACGTATATTAGCATCTTCTGACCGTCTAGATTTAGATTCGATAAATACAGAGATGGAACAGATTAATTTCTCGAGAAAAAGTCAACGTCAAAATGCGGTCGAGCAATACGTGTTGAGACATAATCAATTGTGTGAACGAGCACCAAATCAAAATAACATTGCCATTCAGGAAGGCATCATCAAAATCCCCCATCAGTGGAACGTTGATTCAAGTATTATTTCGTTAGATGAGTATATTCGATTTACTGAATTGTATCTCACACACTACTACCCCGACTATCCTATCGAAGCGATAATTGGACATGATGACGAGCGACGAGAAGAAGAAACAACTGGACTTCATACTCACTATTATCTGAATGCCAAAAATAGCGTTACGGGGGCGTACGATTTACGGATGCGACAGATTGAAATAGTAAACGAATACTTAGCGTACAGTAGTCAGCATGACAGTATGCTGCCGAGTGACGGTAAACTATCTCTAAGTCAGTCACGCACGTTAGGACACTTTCTGCAAGTAATTATCCAAGAGTTTGCAAACAAACATCTGTTGAACCCAAAAGGCTTAAATGCACGATTTACGGATGAAACTGAAAAACAATCAGCGCAATATAAACATATGATTAGACAAGGAAAGGTTCCAAAATCGATGCGTGAGTTCAACTACTATTTTCGTCAACTGGATCACCTCAAAT
The DNA here is from genome assembly GCF_050337275.1 of Vibrio wakamikoensis. Lineage (NCBI taxonomy): Bacteria > Pseudomonadati > Pseudomonadota > Gammaproteobacteria > Vibrionales > Vibrionaceae > Vibrio > Vibrio wakamikoensis. The sequence continues at coordinate 122,206 of NZ_JAKJST010000023.1, forward strand.
CCATTATAGAAGACCTTCGAGTTCAAGAAGAAAACCGTACAGCAAAAATCTTAGAGCTTAGTAAACAAGAGTTCAACGTCAAAGATGAACTGAAGTACACAAAAATGGAACACGAGTTGCTAGTCAACAAAATGGATGATGTCGTCAACAACATACTACGCTTTGAAGAGCAACTCAGCGGAAAGCACTTTGAACTTCAAGTCAAAGAGCAGAAAATCGACGAACTTAGACACGATACAGAAACCTTGGCTCACCAGTATTTGAGCATCGACAGAGGCTTAGAGCAACGAAAAGATGAACTCGAGCATGTAGAGCAACAACTAGAGAAACGAGAGCGCGAGTTAAGAATGATGAATGAAGATAGTCGTCGCATCGCTGTTTCGATGATTGTAGATGCATACATGTTGATGTTAGCTAAGCATAAGAAGTTTGACAGCTCAGCGAGACGTTTTACTGACGCTATTGCAGAGAAGCTATCAAGCGACATGCCTCAGTCTTTCAGGCAGATCGTGGATGCAGCGTTGGAGCAGGCTAACTATGAGCAACCTAACCGACATGATAGGAGTTTAGATCACTAGCCTGCTCCAAAGTTAATGTAGTGGCTAATAAGATTGAGCCACTACACCTTAGAGATTAATCATCAATAATAACTGCCATTACAAGCTATAAAATATTATATAACAGCTTGATAAGGCTACATTTCAATTATAACTTAAAATCAAGGAGTTATATTGACCAACATTAACATTGATAGGTTGAACAATTAAAGCCTAACTAACTTTTTCTTTTGCTCATCAGTTAACTCATTAATTGATGTAATCTTAAGTTCTTTATCATCGTTAATTGAATCGTCAGAGTTCATATCAATCATTACAGATTCAGGTAAGCTAAACATAGCCCCAGTAGCTGGGTCAACAATTAACATCCCAATTATACCTCCAAATAAAATATTACCGAAGTACCAACCATCCACTGAACTATCTACTGTATAGGACTTATCATAATAGCCCTTTTTAGTGATTTTAATCGTATATGTCTCGCCGTCAAAAAATCCTGAGCCTGATTTCAATGTTACTGAAGAAGGCGTTGTACCACTATGTACAATTAAACCATCTTCATTTGTTATTTCATAGCTAGCACCCGATGGACTAGAATCGATAGAAACAGGATATTGAGATTCAGAAACGATACTTGAGCACCCTGAAGACACAGCAATAGACAGCGCAGCAATAGCGAGTTTATAGTTCATGTTAAGATTATCCTTAAACTTAATAATTGAATAAAATATTTTTTCAGATGCTTGTGAGTAGTGCAGTGTCGGTTGCATACTTTGCTCATCAATTAACCAGTGCATTAATGAAGCTTAAAAGCTCAATAGCTTCTACATCAAAGATCCTAGCTAATAAATCCTAGCTCCACTTCTTGCATGTTATTTATAGCAATCTGATTTTTGACACTATAACAATATAACTCCCCCAATAAAAATCAAAGTCAGAAAATAACATCAAGCAACACATTCACCAGGACTATGAACAGACTCAAACCATCTAATTATGCTTGTCTTTTTGTGTAATTGATTAGAATTACGCTGGTATATTTTTGTTAAGCACAAGTCAAATTGTGACACTAATCACTATTAAAACTGACTTGTATACCGCTCACTCACACTACACGTTAATTTTTACACACCCCTGTGTTAACCCAATGTTAGTTATATTGATTATCAGCTACCGTAGGTCAAAAACTAGAGTTAGAAAGCCTTAACAATTGAATTATTCTAAGACTCAGGAGTTTGATTCCTTCTCTCTGGCCACCATAGATTTCGGCTTGGACTTTAGCCGATCTTGGGTCTAATTAATGAGGAATTACATCACTCTTATCACAACTCTAAGATGAGAAATCGACAGCAAGATTCATCACCATCGATAATCCATAGTTGCCCCGATGCTTCATGAAATCTATGGCTGGAGTCCCTGACAATGTTGGATGAGTATTAGGTTTACGCACCCAGTCATAGATAGTTTCATCGCTACTAAAAGTCTGTCGCAATGCCTTGTGAATGTTCAGAATATAGCTGACCCTTTCTAATGTATGTTCACTCACATCACTATCTTTCGAATCACAGTCTAAAGCTATTAGAGTAGCTTTCTCACGGTCACTGCATTGCCATTTATCTAATATTTTCAAAGCGGTATTAAGTGCTGTTGAGCGCTGCTCAGAAGTTATATCAATCCCGACTCCCATCATCAACCTCCCTGTTTTGCATACTCTACTAGTATTCACGGTCCCAGATTCAACATCAACCTAGCAGATTAAATTTCAAACAGAAAACTTGACTTAAAGTTAGACGGATGTAAAACTCATAGTCAGTCAGGTGACTATCCCAAACGTTTTACGATTTGCAGTTAAAGACGTGAATTACCCTGATAAAACAAAGACTTATAAGAATCAAGTTCCGAGCGATTGGGTTCAAATCCCTATCTCTCCGCCACATTCTAAAAAGCCGCTGATAATTCAGCGGCTTTTTTCGTTTTAGCAATCCAGGCCCACGAAGTGTTGCAGCTAAATGCTGAAACTAAAAAGGACTGCGCCTGACAGCCCTTTTATCGCTAACCGCAAAACCTACGATAAATCGCTGCCGTTGCTGGCGATAACCTGCTTGTACCAATAAAACGACTTTTTAGGAATTCGGTTCAAACTGCCGTTACCTAGATTGTCTCTATCAACATAGATAAAGCCATAGCGTTTACTCATTTCACCTGTCGAGGCTGCCACAAGGTCAATACACCCCCAAGGTGTGTATCCCATTAGTGGAACGCCATCTTCCATTGCTTCATGCATGGCGATGATATGCTCGCGTAGATAGTCAATTCGGTAGTCATCGTTCACTTGACCATCTTCAGTTAATTGATCTTGTGCGCCCAATCCGTTTTCAACCAAAAACAGCGGTTTTTGGTAGCGGTCATATAGGGTATTCATAGTGATTCGCAGACCCGTAGGGTCTATCACCCATCCCCAGTCACTAGCCGGTAGGTGTGGATTTTTGATCGACTTCACTACGTTCGCTTCACTGGTATTTCCAGCGTTCATGTCAGCGGAAGCGCAGCGAGAGGCATAATAACTAAACGAGATGAAATCGACAGTGTTCTTTAAGATCTCAAAGTCTTCTTCTTCCGTCTCTAGCACCACACCCTTTTGGTCAAAGACTTTTTGAGCGTAAGACGGATAATAACCGCGAGACTGAACATCAATAAAAAACAGGTTCTCACGATCCTTTTCCATCGCCATCAGAACATCTTCTGGCTTACAAGAATATGGATAGAAATTGCCACCAGCCAGCATGCAGCCGACTTGGTTTTGCTCATCAACTTCATGCGCTATTTTTGTTACAAGCGCACTAGCAACGAGTTCATGGTGAGCCGCTTGATACTTCACTTGATCATGATTCTCACCTTCTTGAAACAGCAGTCCTGCACCAGAAAACGGACTCGCCAAAAGAATATTGATCTCGTTAAAAGTCAGCCAATACTTCACCAGCCCTTTGTACTGCTCAAAACACGTTCTTGCATAGCGAGTGAAGAACTCGATCATTTTTCGATTGCGCCATGAACCGTAGGTGTTAACCAAATGCATTGGAACGTCGAAATGACAAAGCGTGACTAAAGGCTCAATACCGTTTTTTTGGCACTCTTCAAACACACTTCGATAAAAGTCCAACCCAGCCTGATTCGGCTCTAACTCATCACCTTTAGGAAAGATGCGACTCCAGGCGATAGAGACGCGAAACACTTTAAAGCCCATCTCAGCCAATAAAGCGATATCCTCTTTGTAACGGTGGTAAAAGTCGATGGCGTTATGACTTGGGTAAAACTCATTTTCAGATAGAGCGACCCTATCTACTTGGCCAAGCTTGATTGGCATACGGTTGTCACCATAGGGGATCATATCGACCGTTGTGAGCCCCTTACCACCAGCTAAATGAGCACCTTCTGACTGGTTTGCGGCGATCGCCCCGCCCCATAGAAAATCTTTTGGAAATTGGATATTTGACATTGAGTACCTCGAAAACAACAAAAACCACCTCACTCGAAAGAGATGCAATTATTCTAAATACAACCCATTAGTTCGAATCTGAAACCTGCTACAATCAACGTTAATTCAACCGATCATAACTTCAACCAGCTAGAGTACCACCATGATTATCTTAACGACGACCTATGGCGACATTGAAATTGAACTTAACATGGACAAAGCGCCTGTCAGTTCAAAAAACTTTCTGCGCTATTGCCAAGAAGGCTTCTATGAAGACACCATTTTCCATCGTGTTATTGACGGTTTTATGATCCAAGGTGGTGGTCATACCGAAGACATGACCGAAAAAGAGACTCACGCACCTATCGTTAATGAAGCAAACCGTGGTCTTAAAAACCTAACCGGCACCATTGCCTTTGCTCGCACCGATGCGCCGCACTCGGCGACAGCTCAGTTTTTTATCAACTTAGATAATAATGACTTTTTGGATCACACCGGTAAGACAAACTCCGGTTGGGGCTATGCGGTGTTTGGCAAAGTGACGGCGGGAATGGACGTGGTCAGCAACATTGGTAAAGCCATGACTGGCATAAAAAAAGGTCATGATGATGTGCCGCTAGACACGATTAAAATCAACAAAGTCACCATCGTTGACTAACCCCAAAACACATCACGTTGGCCTACAGTAACTCTTCAGCTGTAGGCCAACGTGATGAGTATTGTTGCGTGTAACTAACACTCATTGACTGACTGTTAACGTTGTTACCTAATGAACTTTCCCCTCCTCTAATCCGCTGATTTCATGCAACTCCAGTATGCAACAGGGCACATTTCAACAAAATACAATGTGATGCCTCGAAAAACGAATGTAAACACAATGTGAACGGTTTTCGCAGCCATGTTTCCTCGTTAATTTAGTCTCGCCTGTCTTAAGGAGTATCAGACAGGAACATTCTAAATAAAGACATGAGGTCACAAATGAAAATTCGCATTAGTCGTTTATTTGCGGCGATGCTGACCGTAGGGATTGTCCCTACAGCATCCGCATACGATCCACTCTATTCTGAACAATGGCATTTAAATAACACCGGGCAAACCTCCTTTGCTGCCAATCCTGGTGTTGTCGGCAATGACCTAAATACACAGCTCACCCAAGCGATGGGAATTGCTGGTGTTGGTGTGAAGGTCGCCGTGATTGATACCGGGGTGCAAATTGATCACCCAGATCTAGCTGCCAACGTGGTTGCCGGTAGCCGAAACCTAGTCGAGGACTCCGAATTTCCAATTGACTACCCTATTGATGAAAATGGTCACGGCACCGCTGTTGCTGGTTTGATAAGCGCTGTGGGCAATAATGGTGAAGGCGGCCGTGGCGTTGCTTCTCGCTCTTCATTAGTGGGCTTTAACTGGCTTGATAGCCAAACCGTCGAGGGCTGGCTGATATCTCACGGTGCAGACCCGTCTACCAGCGATGTTCGCGTGTTTAACCAAAGCTATGGCTTTAGCCCTACCACACCGATTCCATTTGATGAGACTGATCCTGAGTTCAAGCTTGAACTGGACGTGATGAAAGATGTCAGCAGCTATAACGCATGGGGACGCGGGGCAATATTCGTTAAATCAGCGGGCAATGGTTATCGCTACTTCAATACCGGTCGCTTCTTTGTTCTGCCTAAAGATTTCTTTGCCGGAGGCAATAATCTGGGACTGCCAATGCACAACTCTCAGCAGTCTTACGACAACGCCAACTACTACAACCTCGTTACCAGTGCGCTCAGAGCCGATGGCACTCGCACTAGCTACTCTTCTGTCGGTACGAACGTCTGGGTAGCGGCACCTGCCGGTGAATACGGTCAAGATTACCCTGCAATGGTCACCACAGACCTAATGGGCTGTGAGCAAGGACAAAACACCAGCAGCGACTTAGGTATCAATGGCCTGCATGGTGGCACTGAGTTCGATCCAAACTGTAACTACACCAGCACCATGAACGGTACCTCTTCTGCGGCGCCGAATACTTCCGGTGCGATTGCAACAATCATGTCAACCAACCACGCGTTAACCGCGCGCGATGTCCGTGCTTTACTCGCAGAGACCGCAAGTCTTACCGATGCAGACGATCCTGGCGTGTCACTGGACTTTGTGAACAGCGAAGGTCAACTGGTCAGCTACCAAGCGATCTCCCCGTGGCAGAAAAACGCGGCTGATGTTGATTTTCATGCCTTCTATGGGTTTGGTGCGGTTAACCTAGATGAAGCGATGAAACGCGCTCGTATGACTAACAATGTCCTACCACCGCAGATCATCACGCCATGGGTTAACAATGCCTCTAAAGTCACAGTGCCAGATGCGAGCCTAGCAGGAGGCGAGTCATCAATTAGCGTTTCCGATGAACTCACGGTCGAGTCAGTACAGGTCAAGATAACACTCGATCATACTCGCCTACCAGACCTAGCCATTGAGCTTATCTCCCCTTCCGGCACTCGCTCAGTACTGCAAACGCCTCGTAATGGCTTAGTGGGTCAATCGCTTGAGCCAGACGTAGCGGGTTACGAAAATCAGCTCATGTTATCGAACCAATTCTATGGTGAAAGTGCGAAAGGCGAATGGACACTGCGCGCTATCGATACCAACGGCGATGAAGTGTTCTCATACTTAGCCTACTTCAACTCTTCCACTATTTTTGAAGTGCCAATGGCCAACAACACACAACCAGGCGTTCTCAAAAACTGGTCTATGCGTATCTTTGGTCATTAAGGAGCCTACCTCATGAAAACAATTACATTCTCTATTCTTGCGCTGTCGATGGCAGTCTCCAGCGTCAACGCAGCACAGCTAGCCGAGCAAGCAACGCCCGATCTCTTTGCTCCTTCTAATGCGGTAGAAGTCAATGGCGAACAGTATCGCACGCTATCCGTCAACGAAATTGCTAACGTGGCTGAACTCCACGTGGGTGATGAAGTGTTTAAAAATCCATTCAGTAACGTCTCCAAGGCAACTGGTCTGGTGTTTATTACCGTCGACAATGCAAAAGATGCTAAAGCCGTCGCTACAGAGTTAAAACTTGATGTGGTCTTTGCTCAAGGAGAGTCAGCGGTACTTCGCGCATCTCAAGGTCAAGATCTACTGGCAATTAGTGATTACCTCAATGCGGATAGTCGCGTCAAAGCATCAAAGATTGATCTCAATAGTAGTAAATATTTGCAGCAGTAGCGCTCAATGACTAAAAAATGCCTCACAAATGTGAGGCATTTAAACGAGCATTAGCATCCCTACTATTGTCAGACATACTGCAATTTTCTGCTTCTATCTACTGACAAGCCCCGACCAACGTCCACACATCCCACTGCGCTGAGTTATCAGCAGGGTTATCACCGCGTGTCCACCACTTAGCTTGATATTTAGAGCCTTGATGCTGCACGTTATCACCGCCTAAATAAGTTTGAGAAGCCGACCACGAAGTGAGCGCACCACAAGTGCCATTAGAACTGCCTTGTACGCTGACCACCTGAGTTGTAGAGTCTGACAACCCTTGATTGTCGGTAACGGTTAGCGTCACTGTATATTGCCCCGACGATACATAACTATGGCTAGTGCTTACGCCTTGACTGCTCGCCCCATCACCAAATCGCCAGCTGTAATTGGCAATGCTGCCATCGGAGTCGCTAGATTGATTGGCGTTAAACTGGCACGAGAGTGCGGTGCAATTCACATCCATTTGAGCGATTGGAGCCTGATTACCACCCGATGGGCTGCCGACATTGCTAGTAGGGACACCAGCCGGAAAGTGAGAGGAAACTAAAGGCCAAATTTTGCTGATGTGGGCGCCTTTGTTGTAGCAGCCACCCAAATGGTGCAAGGCAACGACACGGTGGCTGCTCGCGGCCAATACCGGAGAGCCCGACGAGCCGCCTTCGGTATCACAAAGATAGCCAGAATCCGTATTACTGCCGCGACCGTTGGTTACCGGTCGGTCTACCACACAACGTGCACCGCTGTCTGTTTCTACGCCAAGCTCTTTCAAACGACCGCCTGGGTGCTGAGGTATGTAAATGGTCTCTAACAAGCTTGGAATACGCGGGTCGAGGCCAAGATAACCGAAGGATTGAATGGTCGAAAAGTTTTTAACAGTAAACAGACTAAAGTCCAAGTCGTAGCCCGTTTCCAGCAGCTTGTCGGCTTGCACCTTCACTACCGTGCCTCGGCTGCCACCACATTGACTGAGCTGATAGTTAAACCATACTTCGGTATTTGCAGCTTCACTCGCCGACTCAATACAGTGATTGTTGGTCATCATATGGTTGTTGGGACCAACACGCCACGCGGTACATAGACTTCTACCACCAATGAGAATGCGCGCAACAGGTTTACTGTGCGCCACCTCTTTCCCATATTTATCATCAAAACACGCTACAGCTTGCTTGTTATCCGAGCCACAGATTGACTCCTCTCCGGAAGGACTCACGTTAATCACTTGCTCAAGCTGGCCTTGAGGTAAGCCAACTTGAATATAGTCAACAACCGCACTGCCCTCGCCTATCAGCGCCACTTCAACCGCATCACCGGCTATCGACATGGCAGCGAACTGCGTTACGCCGTCATCACCTTGACTACTATCAATTGTCATCGGGGTGTTGTGCTTCGCGCTATAGACATAACGCTCACTCCCGTCACTGCTAACGACTTCAATCGCTGCGCCTTCAGCCAATACCACATCGCGAAAATGCACTTTGATAAAGCTCGCACCTGGCTCAGAAAAACGAAACACTTCTGAGGTAACAAGAGCCGATTCCGTTTGTTCAGAGCTCACGCTTAGGGTGTGATTGGTTGTACTTATGCTAGAAACGCTAGGCAGCTCAGTTTGGCCATTAACCAGTGCGTGGGAAGAAAAACTCAAGCTAGACACGGCTAGCGCTAAGCTCAACCCTTGCCAAATAGTCAAGCGTGAGCCAGATAGTGGTCGATCCATGAAAAAGTTCCTTACTGTGAATGAGTTAAACACCTAGGTGTTACACATTCACAGTAGTCAGGCTTATTGGAACCTAACGGATGATTTGGTGGTGAGTATGAGGTTTTACGAGTTGATATAGGCTCAACCGTAACTGATATGTTACTCGAATTACAGGCTCTGTGATTTGAATCTATCTACGTTCAGCCAAAGCGACGTCATTCTCGTGAAAACGAGAATCTTCTGCAGCGCGCTCTAGGTTATAAGGTCACATTGAGTGAGTCACTTGTGGTGAAAGATCCTCACTTTCGTGAGGACGACGAGGCTAAATTAGGATGACGAGGTGACGTTAGAACGTCGGGATAGCTTGAGAAGAGTAGGATGATTAAAACACCTACGAATCTGCAGTTCCTTCCGTAGCTTCTACCGTTTCAACCACTTCAGCTTGCTCTGAATTCGCCGCTTGCTCCGCTTCCATTTTGGCGCGCTCAGCTTTTGAGATATAGCGCGGCTTGTTGCTTTTCTGGTTTTTAGCGTTGCCTTTTTTCGCTTTCGCTTTCAGGATCTGGATGACCTTCTTCTTTCTGTTCATAAACGGCTCTATTCTCTAGCGGGTTTTCATGGGCTGCGCATGATAGCGCTCTCTTGGGTGTTAATCCACTGCTAAGCACTATTACTCGCCATCGAGAACATTAATCTCATCCCCTTTACCTTGTACGTAGCTGCCAAGGTGCGTTGCAAAACGCTGATCTTCAATTATCGGCAGCACATCTTTTGCCAAGTTTGCTGGGAAAACTTTTAAGGTCGACAGTTCATCAATAGCAAGCCACTTCACTTCTTGAATATAGCTTTCATCATTAAGCCCCACGAGATTTCCAAGGCCAGGCTCACCTTGCCAATCACGAATGTGATAAAACAGCTCAACATGGTAGCGCTCTGCCGAAGTCTCATAAAACTCACGCACGCAAATGAGCTCGCCAACATCGACATCCAGGTTCGTTTCCTCTTTGAACTCACGTACCAAACTCTGCTTAGTACTGATATCCCCTGCTTCAAAGCCGCCACCTGGTGGGATCCAGTATTCGCCAGAGTAGGGATCTTTTACGCGCAGCATCAAAATGCGATTGTCGTTAACCGCTATCCCTGCGGCGCGAATGCGATGTTTCATGTTAACTCCTTTAACTTAGCCGCAGCTTCTATGAGCGACATATGAATCGGCACTAAATCTGCGTGATTACTGCGATAACCACCACCAATCACACACGCAATCGGAATGTTACGCTTCTGACAAGTAGCGAGCATCCAACGGTCTCGCTCACGTATGCCATCAAGGGTGACATTTAAGAAACCAAGTTCGTCGTCTTGGTGGATATCAACGCCAGCATCAAAGATCACCAAGTCAGGCTGATGAATATCGAGAGCAAATTGCACCACTTGCTTAAAGCTCTGCAAAAAATCGTCATCCTCAGCACCTTTAATAAATGGCACGTCGAAATCAGAATCGGGTTTTCTCGCAGGGAAGTTTTTATCACAGTGCAGTGAGAGTGTGATGATTTGAGAATTTTGCGCCATCAAAGATGCGGTGCCGTCACCATGGTGAACGTCGCTGTCGACAATCAGTACCTTATCGACACCCTGCAAAATTGCGTGCTGCGCGGCGACCGCCAAATCATTAAACAGGCAAAAACCACTGCCATAATCAAAATGGGCATGGTGATACCCGCCACTTAAGTGAATGGCTAAGCCATTTTCGAGTGCTTCTTTAACGGCGAGTACCGTGCCACCCGTTGAAATCAGCGTGCGCTCGATAAGCTTCTCACTCCAAGGAAAGCCAATACGGCGCATCTTCGCAGCTGGCAGGAGTCCAGACACTAAATTATCGGTGTAGGTATGACAATGGGTCTGTTTAATATCAGCCACGCTAAGCGCTTGGGGTTCGACAAATCGAAATAGCGACGAGTTGGAATAGCGCTCTGCGACCGCCTCATAAAGCAGCTCATATTTACGAATTGGATAACGATGCCCATCAGGCAATGGCAGCGCAGAGTAAATAGGGTGATAGATGAGTGGAATCAAAGTATTCTATTCTCAATTAAATCAAAGACACAAAAGCATTACACAAAAACATAGTAGCGTCAGGAGAGCAACATGAAAACCGTCTTCATAACCGGAGCCAATCGAGGTATCGGCCTCGCTTTGACGAAAAAGTACTTAGAGTCCGGCTTTAAGGTTCATGCCACCTACCGCAGCGCCAGTTCCGCTCACGAGCTGCTTTCTCTGGAAGTGAGCGAATCGAACCTAGCCACGCACACGCTGGATGTGACTGATTACGGCGCGGTAGCGAAATTAGTGCAAACGTTGCCGGACATCGACATTTTCATCAATAATGCAGGCTACTACGGTCCGAAAGGCGACGGATTCGGTAAGACCGATGTCGAAGAATGGCGCAAAGTATTGGAAATCAACAGTATCGCACCGCTTAAACTGACTGAATTGCTGTATCCAAAACTCATCAATTCGTCGGTAAAAATCATTGCCTGCTTGTCATCGAAGGTTGGCAGCATGACAGAAAATACCTCCGGTGGCGGTTATATCTATCGCTCATCGAAAGCAGCGCTTAACTCAGTCGTGAAAAGCTTGAGTAACGATCTCACCTCGCAAGGCTTTACCGTACTGGCGCTACACCCTGGCTGGGTGCAAACCGAGATGGGCGGACCACATGCGCTTATTTCCACCACGGCATCAGCAAGCGGTTTATACAAGGTAATCCAAGGTGCGTCACTGGATGATTCTGGTAAGTTTTTGAACTTTGAAGGTGAAGAGCTACCCTGGTAACTCTTCACTTTGGTAGCGCTATTAATAACTAAAAATACTAGCAGCGGGCGATCAATTAGCTCGCTTTAGGTTTACTGCGGCGCTTTCCTGTTGAGCTACCTGCGGCGCGGCGCTTTTTGTACTTTTTGAAGGCTGGCTTTTCCACTTTCGGTAGATTACGCAGCGACTCTGGCACAGAGCCTGTTTTCACCTGTCCCATCAACTGATCCAGCTTTACATTCAAATCCGACATAAAAGGCCCATACGACTGGGTCTTTTCCGTCATGCCTTGTAGCTGAAACTCCCAATGCGCCGTCATATCTGGATACGTTGACTCATCAGGCAATGCGTGAATAAGGCCTCGACCTGCTGGCGTTGACATCACAGACTTGCCCTGGCGGCTCAGCAGCTGGCGTTTAAACAGCGTATCTAGAATGCCTGCGCGAGTCGCTTCCGTGCCGATACCGTCGGTGTCACGCAAGATCTTTTTCAGTGACTTATCTTCAACGAAACGGCTGATACCGGTCATCGCTTGCAGCAAAGTGGCTTCGGTGAAGTGACGCGGTGGCTCGGTTTTCTTCTCACCAATTTGCCCTTCACGACACGTAAGAACAGTGCCAACTTCAAGCGGTGGTACGGCGTCTACCCCTTCTTCTTGATCATTAGCACTATTACCCAGCAGTACTCGCCATCCCGGCTCTTGCAGACGCTTGCCCTTTGCAACGAACTGACCACCCTGAATATCGAACTCCAACATGGCTTCGGCATACACGGCGGCAGGATAAAACTGCATCACATACTGACGTGCGATCAAGCCATAAACTTTCTCTTCAAATCCAGAGAGCACCATACTGGTCTTTTTAGGCGTTGGGATGATCGCGTGGTGGGCATCGACTTTACTGTCATTCCACGCTTTAGACTTGCGACTGCTGTCTGCACCATCAACCGCTGCGGAATACTCTTGGCTGTTGTTTTTGATCGCCGCGAGTACGTCCTTGGCTTGATAGAAGTGATCTTTGGGCAAGTAGCGGTTGTCTGAGCGCGGATAAGTAATCAGCTTGTGCTTCTCGTACAACGCCTGACACACATCCAGCACTTGTTGCGCGCTCATGTTGTAGCGTTTCGCGGCGTCAATTTGCAGCGCTGACAGAGAATAAGGCAGCGGCGCGTTTTGTTTGGTTGACTTATGCTCGGACTTAATAACTTTAGCGGGCTGACCTTGAATACGCTGTGCCACGTTCTCGACCAGTTTACGATTAAGAACACGCCCTTCTTCATCTTGCCATGGCTTACACGCTTCACTCGGTCGCCATTTGGCGCGAATATCGAATGCGGGGCCGTTGTCTTGATATGGGATCAAGGCGTGCAAAGTAAAATAATCACGGGGGACAAAGTTCTCAATCTCTTCATCTCGGCGAACGACCAATCCCAATACCGGTGTTTGCACACGTCCAACTGACAGTACGCCCTGATAACCGGCCTTTTGACCAAGCAAAGTATAAGCGCGGGACATATTCATACCATAGAGCCAATCAGCACGTGAACGCGCCAATGCAGAAACTGACAAAGGCACAAACTCGCGGTTCATACGCATATTATTGAGCGCTTTTTTTACCGCAGGTAAGTTAAGGTCGCTGATCAGCAGGCGCTGAGCGGTCTCCTTCTTAGATTTAGGGACTTTGCAATAGTCGATGACTTCATCCACCAGCAGTTGCCCTTCTCTATCTGGGTCTCCAGCGTTGACGATTTGCGTCGCGGTTTTAAGTAACTTCTTAACCGCAGTAAGCTGTTTGGAGGCGCTTTTTCTCGGTCTTAACTGCCACTGGTCGGGCACAATCGGAAGATCGGCGAGATTCCATTTTTTGTAGCGCTCGTCATAAACGTCAGGCTCAACTTGCTCCAACAAGTGTCCAATACACCAAGTAACGACATCGCCGTTCCCACATTGAATAAACCCATCCCCTTTTTTCTGAGGGTTAGGTAAGGCGGCGGCAATCGCTCTGCCAAGGCTGGGTTTTTCTGCAATGAAGAGACGCGTCATAAAATGAAATGAGTCGAAAAAATAAAGGTAAGCTTAACTAAGCTTACCTTTGCGAATCAAGAAAAAACTGTATAAATAGCCAGTTAATCCATCTCGGTTACAAAAAACGGCTGCTATAAAAAGCCGCTGTTATAAAAACTGCACAAATTTGCCAAGCTCTCGCTCTGGCACTTTCATTGGCGTGCAGCCAGGGGTGCCGACATAGAGAAAACCAACAATCTGATCTTCGCCTTCAAGCTCAAAAGCCTGACGGACATTGTCATCAAACATCCATTTTCCTGAACGCCAAAACGCTTGAAAACCTTGTGCTACCGCGGCCATTTGCATCGCTTGTACCGCGCAGCCTGCAGATAAATGCTGCTCAAACGCTGGCACTTTCTCATGCGGCGTCACCTTGGCGATAACCGTGATCACCAGTGGGGCGCGAAACGGCGCTTTCTGTGCTTTTTCTATAACAGCGGTGTCACTTCCCGCAAGAGTAGCGGCGTTAGCAAGTATATCAGCGAGTTTCTGGCGACCGTCTCCTTGAGCGAGAACAAATCTCCAAGGCGTCAATCCAGCATGATCGGGAGCTCGTAGTCCCGCTTTAATGATATTTTCTAGTGCAACCCCTTCTGGTGCGGGGTCGGAAAGTTTGGCTATTGAGCGTCGGTTAAGCAACAGGTCTAAAGCATCCATAACACATACCTCTTATTATCGTTTCGCCATAATAACAAAACGTTAACCTTTACGCACCAACAATGAGAACCGATCTCATTTAGTGGCTCTGGATTGACGTGCCAGTTGTGCAGCAGCAAGCACGTCAGCCCAGAAGTTTTGGTTCGGACTGTGTTAGTTTGCTTATAGCTTGGCGGCTAGCTCAACACCTTGTCGAATCGCTCGCACGGCATCAAGTTCACCCGCATAGTCCGCACCGCCAATGACATGCAGCTTGTCACCAAACTCCGGCCATTGATTTTCAAACGGCTTCACCTGTTCCTGTCCGGCACAAATCACCACTTTGTCGGCAGGGATGAGTTTTGATTCGCCCTTCACCGTGATGTGAAGACCTTCTGCATCAATCTTGTCGTAAGTGACACCGCCAAGTAGATGGACGCCGCGCTTCTCAAGGGTCTTTTTGTGGATCCAACCTGTGGTTTTACCTGGACCTTTGCCGACGCGGCCTTCTTTACGCTGCATCACCCATACATTGGTGTCCGTCGTCGAATCTGGGAACGGGTACAAACCGCCAGGATGATCGATATTCTTATCAATGCCCCAATCGTGTAGCCAATCATCCAGCGTTTGACCATGCGGCTCAGTAATCATACTTGCGATATCAATACCGATGCCGCCAGCGCCCATGATCGCAACGTTTTCACCAAGGTAAGTCTTATCGCGAATTACCGTTTGGTAATCAATGACCTTGTCTTTGTTGTCGATGCCTTCTAGCTTCGGCATGCGAGGCTTAACGCCTGTTGCCATCACCACTTCATCGTATTCTTTTAATAGATCAGCCGTCGCTTCGGTTTCGAGATGCAGCTTAACGCCAGTTTGAGCAATACGGTTGGCAAAATAGCGGATCGTTTCTCTAAACTCTTCTTTGCCTGGGATCTGCATAGCAAGTCGGAACTGGCCACCGATACGATCGCTCTTCTCAAACAAATCAACCGAGTGCCCTTTTTCGGCCAACATGGTTGCACAAGCCAGTCCAGCAGGCCCTGCGCCAACAACCGCGATGTTTTTGCTGTTCACCGTTTTCTTGATGATCAAATCCGTTTCATAACACGCCTGCGGGTTCACCAAGCATGTCGCTCGCTTACCTTTAAATGCATTATCTAGGCATGCTTGATTACAACCGATACAAGTATTTATGAAGTGAGCTTCACCTTGCTCGGCTTTGGCTACAAAGTTGGGATCGGCGAGGAAAGGTCGCGCCATAGAGACCATATCGGCGTGCCCAGATGAAAGAATGCGTTCTGCCTCATCCGGGGTATTAATTCGGTTGGTCGTGATTACCGGAATAGAAAGGTGTGGACGAATTTTCTCGGTTACCCAAGTAAAAGCACCGCGTGGCACTTGCGTCGCGATAGTCGGTACTTTTGCTTCGTGCCAACCAATACCGGTATTAATGATGGTTACGCCCGCTTGCTCAAGCGCTTTACCCAGTTGAATGACTTCTTCAAAGGTGCTGCCCTGCTCAACGAGATCCAGCATAGAAAGACGGAAGATGATAATGAAATCCTCTCCGACAGCCGCGCGAACCGCTTTGACAATTTCTAACGGCAAACGAATGCGATTGTCATAACTGCCACCCCACTCATCATATCGTACATTGGTACGCTTACAGATGAACTGGTTAATGAAGTAACCTTCTGAGCCCATGATCTCAACGCCGTCGTAACCCGCTTCTCGCGCCAAAGAGGCACTGTTGGCGTAGGCGTCGATGGTTTTCCAAATCTGACGACTGCTCATTTCACTAGGAGCAAATGGCGTGATCGGTGATTTAATTTTGGAGGCACTTTGAGAGAATGGATGATAGCCGTATCGTCCTGCGTGGAGGATTTGCAGTGCGATTTTACCGCCATGTTTATGAACTGCTTCAGTGACCACTTTGTGTGCTTTAGCATGCTTCGGTTTACTAAACTCTGCAGCAAATGGGGCGAGGCGACCACGAAGGTTAGGCGCGAAACCGCCTGTTACTATTAACCCAACCCCACCTTTTGCACGCTCCTCGTAGAACGCAGCAAGCTTGTGTAGACCTTCTTTATGCTCTTCAAGACCAGTGTGCATTGATCCCATCAGCACTCGGTTTCTAAGTTGAGTAAATCCTAAATCCAGTGGCTTAAGTAAA
Source organism: Vibrio wakamikoensis (assembly GCF_050337275.1). NCBI lineage: Bacteria > Pseudomonadati > Pseudomonadota > Gammaproteobacteria > Vibrionales > Vibrionaceae > Vibrio > Vibrio wakamikoensis. The sequence goes on from NZ_JAKJST010000023.1 coordinate 138,874, forward strand.
TTCGGGTACATGGCAGATCCATTTATTGTTGTTGTGGTCTGACCAGAATATTATGTAAAGGTTAAAAAATCAAACTAGCGTTTACATTCTTACAACATAAACAGAAAAACTTTCTGATTCTTTGAACTTCATCTAGTATGGTAAGTCTCTAATTTATATTCAGTTAACCCTCAAGCTGATAGAAGTCAGCGTCACATACGTACAATTACATAATTGATACTGCGAATTGTTAACCTCAGCGCTACACTAGTAATTGATGTTAAAGGACATAAACACTCACATTTGTGATGTGGAGAGATGATGAAAAAAGTATTTCGTTTTATAGGTATGATTTTCAAAGGCATTTGGAAGCTGATTAACTTCACTCGCCTCGCCATAGTGAATCTATTTTTCTTTGCTGTGATCGCCATGGTGTATTTTGCCTTCACCCAAAGTGATGCACCACCAGCGGTCGAGAAGAAAGACACCGCATTGGTCATGAACCTTTCAGGCCCCATTGTCGAACAAAGCACTTACGTCAACCCGATGGACTCGTTCACTGGCTCACTGTTTGGCCAAGAGCTTCCAAAAGAGAACGTTGTTTTTGATATTGTCGACACCATTCGCCATGCCTCTCAAGATGACAAAGTCACAGGACTGGTTCTCTCGCTGCGAGAAATGCCGGAAACCAGCTTAACCAAACTGCGTTACATCGCGAAAGCCATCAACGAGTTCAAAGCAACAGGCAAACCGGTTTATGCCTATGGCGCGTTTTACAATCAAAGCCAATACTACCTCGCCAGCTACGCCGACAAAGTCTACCTTGCCCCTGATGGTGCAGTGTTGATCCGTGGCTACAGTGCCTACTCAATGTACTTCAAAACCTTGCTTGAAAAACTCGACGTCACTACACACGTGTTCCGCGTGGGTACCTACAAATCCGCGGTCGAGCCATTCCTTCGTGACGACATGTCAGAAGACGCAAAAGCCAACGCAACTCGCTGGGTGACTCAGTTGTGGGGCGCTTATGTTGATGATGTTGCAACAAACCGCGAAATCGAGCCAAGCGTGCTCACGCCAAGTATGGATGATTTCTTAGCGTCGCTGAAAAACGTCGATGGTGACCTTGCCGCTCTATCTAAAAAGCTAGGGTTAGTTGACGAACTGGTGACTAAACCGCAAGTCAATGAAGCCATGATCGAAGCCTTTGGCAGCGATGGTGACGGTGGCTTTAATGCCGTGAGCTACTACGAGTATCTAGCAAGCGTGCCGTTTGATTTGCCAACAGAGCCTGACAACCAAATTGCCGTTGTTGTGGCAAGCGGATCAATCATGGATGGCGAACAGCCACGAGGCACGATTGGTGGTGACACCATTGCATCGCTGCTTAAACAAGCTCGCGAAGATGACAGCGTAAAATCGGTTGTGCTACGTGTAGACAGCCCGGGCGGTAGCGCTTTTGCTTCGGAAGTTATTCGCAATGAAGTTCAAGCACTGAAAGATGCAGGCAAGCCTGTTGTGGTATCTATGTCGAGCGTTGCTGCATCTGGCGGCTATTGGATTTCAATGAGCGCGAATGAGATCATGGCTCAGCCAACAACCATCACCGGCTCAATTGGTATCTTTAGCGTTATCACTACATTTGAAAAAGGGCTCAACAACATTGGCGTCAACACAGATGGCGTTGGCACTTCACCGTTCTCGGGTGTGGGTGTGACGCGTGGCCTCAACGAAGGCGCATCGGCTGCATTCCAGATGGGTATTGAGCACGGTTATAAACGCTTTATCACTCTAGTGTCTGATAACCGTAATATGAGCCAGACAGAAGTAGACAGCGTCGCTCAAGGTCGTGTATGGACAGGCCAAGATGCGCTAGACCACGGCCTTGTTGACCGAATTGGTGACTTTGATGATGCTATCGCTCGCGCCGCAGAGCTGGCTAACTTAGAAGCATATGACGTGTACTGGGTAGAAGAGCCACTGAGTCCTGCACAGCAGTTTGTACAGGATCTCATGAAGCAGGTGAAAGTCAGCTTAGGGCTTGATATTTCAGCTTGGGTTCCACAAAGCCTATTGCCAGTTGCAACAGAGCTTCAGCAGCACGCAAGTCTCATGGAAAGCTTTAACGATCCAAAAGGCTACTACGTTCTCTGTTTGACCTGTAATGTCCAATAGCGGATAACTCTGCTAAACCTTACTTTAGAGCCACCAATCGGTGGCTCTTTTGTTTGATTTGGTTATAATCGCCCCACCTGTTCCCAGTTTCAAAGTAATGTCTGTCATGACGCGTAAACACATCTACATCGCCTATACTGGCGGCACTATCGGCATGCAAAAGTCCGATCATGGTTACATTCCTGTCGCGGGCTTTATGGAAAAGCAACTGGCGAGCATGCCAGAATTCCATCGTCCAGAGATGCCAGAGTTCACTATTCATGAATATGAGCCGCTCATCGACTCTTCAGACATGACGCCTGCTGACTGGCAACAGATCGCCGACGACATTCGTGACAACTACGACAACTACGATGGCTTTGTGATCCTCCACGGCACCGACACCATGGCGTACACCGCTTCGGCATTGTCGTTCATGCTGGAAAATCTTGGCAAGCCTGTGATAGTTACTGGCTCGCAGATCCCACTGGCAGAGCTTCGCTCAGATGGCCAAGCAAACCTGCTGAACGCGCTTCACATCGCAGCCAATTATCCAATCAACGAAGTGACGCTGTTTTTCAATAACCAGCTGATGCGCGGTAACCGCAGCACAAAATCACACGCTGATGGCTTTAATGCCTTTACCTCACCAAACCTGCAACCTCTTTTAGAAGCAGGGATTAATATCCAGCTAAGCAGTGGTGTGGAAATCAACAAACAGCCGGAAGGTAAATTCAAGGTACATGACATCACGCCACAGCCTATTGGCGTTATCACTATGTACCCGGGTATTTCACACGAAGTGATCCGCAATACCTTGCTGCAACCTGTTAATGCAATGATTTTGCTGACGTTTGGAGTGGGCAATGCACCGCAAAATCCAGAGCTTTTGGCGCACCTGAAAGAAGCGTCAGAGCGTGGCGTATTGGTAGTCAACTTAACTCAGTGTTTGGCGGGTAAAGTGAACATGGGCGGTTATGCGACAGGCTGTGCTCTGGCTGATGCCGGCGTTATCAGCGGTTTCGATATGACGCCAGAAGCAGCGCTTGCCAAGCTTCACTATCTGCTTAGTCAAAACCTGAGTTATGAGCAGATTAAAGCGCAAATGCTGGAAGTACTGCGCGGTGAAATGAGTAAGTAATCTCTCTTTCGCCCATCTTTATAGCCGCAGTGAAGTATCACTGCGGCTTTTTTATATACTCTTAATCATAGCCTAACCGTTACTAAAAGCCGGCGAACTGGTGTAATGCCGATCAGTTAACAACTAAATGATCGGTTGAACGATCCATTCAAAGTGTCAAAATCCGAGTGTATTCAATGCACTCGGATTTTTTTTATGTTTTTAAGACAGGCTCTTAACCAAGTTCATCAATTCTCTGCAGAGCAACTTTCGGGTTTATCTGATCTGCTTTCTCCAGAACTCATTTCCCAGTGTTTGGAAGATACAGGAATTACGACTATTCGCAGACGAAGGTTACCAATGGAAATGATGGTTTGGAGTGTTGTTGGGATGTCTCTGTATCGCCATTTGTCCATGGAG
>NZ_JAKJST010000024.1:0-128095 GCF_050337275.1 Vibrio wakamikoensis
GAGACATCCCAACAACACTCCAAACCATCATTTCCATTGGTAACCTTCGTCTGCGAATAGTCGTAATTCCTGTATCTTCCAAACACTGGGAAATGAGTTCTGGAGAAAGCAGATCAGATAAACCCGAAAGTTGCTCTGCAGAGAATTGATGAACTTGGTTAAGAGCCTGTCTTAAAAACATAAAAAAAATCCGAGTGCATTGAATACACTCGGATTTTGACACTTTGAATGGATCGTTCAACCGATCATTTAGTTGTTAACTGATCGGCATTAGAGCAAAAGCTCTGTTTTTTTATTTTTAGAATAGGTTAGCCCAGTAGGCTCAATGCTGCATTTGGTGCCTGCTTCGCTTGCGCCAGGATTGAGCTTGATGCTTGCGATAGGATTTGGCTCTTGGTCATCGACGTCGTTTCTTTCGCGAAGTCAGTATCTTTAATACGGCTCTTCGATGCGTTCACATTCTCGTTGATGTTATCCAAGTTGTTGATTGCGTGATTGAAACGGTTTTGGAATGCACCAAGTTCGGCACGGTGGCTGTCCACGTATTTTAGAGCTGAGTCTAGGATAGCAACCGATTCTTGCGAACCACCAACAGATGTTACATCAATCGTATCGACCGTGACTGCGTTGCCTGCTTGCATGTCTAGCTCGCCTGCTAGGCCGCCAGAGAAAGCCACTGCGCCATCAACTTTATTGTTACCAGCAAACACTTGCAGCTTACCGTCTTGGTCAACAGAGGCTTTGACTAAATCCGTTTGACCATTGATGTACGTCGCTAACTGCTCAATGTCATCACCTGCTTTAGCGTTAATAGTGATGGATTGCGCATCACCGAAGCTGTCTGTTAGGTCAATCGTTAGGTCGTTAGTACCTGCTGCTACTGTCCAGTCTTTGTCTTTTGCGTTGCCTGCTTGGTAGCTACTGCCACCCATTTGAGCATTGTCAGAACGCATGTCACGAAGGCTTAGCATCACAGCTTCACCATTATCAGCGCCAATTTGGAATGATTGAGTACCATAAGTACCGTTGAGCAGCTTGTTTCCACCGAATGAGGTTGTTTCTGCGATACGGTTTAGTTCGTCGTTTAGTGCTGTTACTTCTTCTTGAATCGCAACACGCTCAGCTTTTGAGTTAGAGCCGTTTGATGATTGAAGTGATAAGTCACGCATACGTTGCAAGATATTGGTGGTCTCGTTCATCGCACCTTCAGCGGTTTGTGCGATTGAGATACCATCGTTAGCGTTACGAACGGCAACATCAAGACCACGGCTTTGCACGTTCAAACGGTTAGAGATTTGTAGACCCGCTGCGTCATCTTTAGCGCTGTTAATTTTGTGACCAGACGACAAACGCTCCATTGAGGTTTGTTGGGCTTGGTTCGCGTTGTTTAGGTAACGCTGCGCTGTCATCGCTGATACGTTTGTATTTACATTCACTGCCATGTTGTTTCTCCAATTGATTTTCCGGTGTAGCGGTTTCCGACGTCTCGGAAAACCAAGTAGTTCTCTCAAAGTTACTTTCTTTATCGTCCTTAAAACCTAACACTTGAGATAAAAAATGAACAAAATTGTGATTTTTTGAGCTATCGAATAGAAGATGTGACAGAAATGGTAAAAAGAAATGTTTTATCAAAAAAAGACTAAAGTTCGACTTTAAACGGTCGATGCCCTTAGCCTTGTAATAGAGTTAACGCCAAGTTCGGCGTTTGTTTCGCTTGAGCTAATACCGTCGTACTCACTTGCTGCAAGATTTGTTGCTTAAGCATTTGAGTGGTCTCTTTGGCATAGTCGGTATCGCGGATACGACTTTGTGATGCGGAAAGGTTCTCTTCCATATTGGCGAGATTATTGATGGTATGGTTGAGACGATTTTGAGTCGCACCAAGCTCTGCTCTGTGGCTATCAACAAACTTCATCGCTTTATCTAGCACGGACACTGACAGTTGCGCGCCGCCGACAGTACCAATGGACATGTCGTTGACGGTCACGACTTGGCCAGTCTGCAAACCGACTTCACTGGCAAAGGTGCCAGAAAAACTCACCGCTCCGGTCACTTTGTCCGAATCAGCGAAAATCTGAAGTTGGCCATTCTCATCCACCGAAGCGGCAAACACATCGGTTTGACCATTAATATAAGTGGCGACCTGCTCTATATCATCACCTTGTTTGAGTTCAATCGCGACAGATTGATTGACACCTTGAGCATCAACATAGCTGAATGCCAGAGCATTATTACTCTGCCCGACTCGCCATTCAGGTGGTGCGCTGTTTCCGGCTTGATACACAGCACCGCCCATGGACAATTGATCTGTTCGCAAATTCGCAAGCCCGACTTGCAGCGCTTCTCCCGATTGAGCACCAATTTGAAACTCTGAACTACCAAACGTGCCATTCAGGAGCTTCCGACCACCAAAGCTTGTAGTCTCTGCGATACGGTTTAGTTCATTATTTAGCGCAACAAACTCTTGTTCTAACGCTTGTCTGTCTTGTGAAGAGTTAGCACCGTTGGCACTTTGCAGAGAAAGATCACGCATGCGCTGTAGGATTTGTGTTGCTTCATTCATCGCCCCTTCTGCTGTTTGCATGATGGAGATACCGTCATTGGCGTTGCGCTGTGCGACGCCAAGCCCACTGATCTGAGCATCGAGTCGATTGGCAATCTGCAATCCCGCAGCATCGTCTTTGGCGCTGTTAATACGATGCCCAGACGACAAACGCTCTAAGGACTGGCTGAGCGCTTTGCTCGCCGCACCTAAGTGGTTTTGCGCCACCATTGCGCTGACATTGGTATTTACAGTGATCGACATGTCGCTTCCAAAAACAGGATGAATTGAATAGCTTAGTTATCGACCAACACTTTGGAAACTTGAGAGATATAGAGAGGAACTCTCAAAGACAAGTGATATGCCTTTGAGAGTATCTTATGGGAAATTGGCTGCGCTTAACCTTTGACGGTTAACGCCGCTAGCATTGTTTGTGACGGAGCAAAGAAGTAAGCACCTGTGACCGCTTTAGTAAAGCGAAGCAATTGATCCGTTTTGCCATCAGTAGCGCCGTACATGCTTTCTAGCATTGCGTCGAAGTTGTGAACCGTATTGCAGTAAGCAATGAACAGAAGACCGTGAGGGCCACTAACCGTGCCGTAAGGCAAGCTATGACGAACGATTTTCAGTCCCTTGCCTTCTTCTTTAATGTCAACTCGACCCACGTGCGAGGCAGCTGGAACATCCTCGAGCTCGATACTGTCTGGCTTAGTACGGCCAACAACTTTCTCTTGCGCAGCAACGTTCAAACGGTTCCAAGCTGGTAGGTTGTGCTCAAAGCGCTGTACCATGACATAGCTACCACCAGCGAACTCACCGTCTGCGACTAGAGCTACCTCAGCACGCTGTTCACCTTTCGGGTTCTCAGTACCGTCAACGAAATCTGTCATGTCTCGCGAATCCATAAAGCGGAAGCCTTGTGTTTCATCGACAATTGTAACGTCTTCAGCGATTTGACCCATTAACTTGCGCAGCAAATAGAAATGCAAGTCGTGGCGGTTCGAGTGACAGTGAACCAGTACATCCACATCTGACGATGGTGCAAAAATATCGCCCTCACCAAGCTCAGTGAACGGCTTTAGCTCAGACGGCATGGTTTGTTCTAGCTGAGACCAAAAAGAGTGAGAGAAAGCCACAGATAGTGTTAACTGAGCACCGGGCTGAGCTTCATTCAGCTCTTCCACTAACGCGGGTAGCTTCTGAAGGGCATCTAGCACCTGTTGAGCATTCTGATTGACTTTGAGTTGGGTGTATAACGCAAAAGGCTCAGCCTCTGGCGCAATCGCACTTTGTGGTAATGACATTATCTTTCCTCTGTTTTTTCGCTCAGTGTATTTTTTAACAGTTGTTGATTGTATGACCTTGATCAGGAACTTAAGTGATTTTTGCTGGAAGCGCCAAGCTGTCTGCCACACGACGACTGTTGACCAAGTAGATCGCAAACCAAATCAAAGACACCAACGTCACCGCATTAGTCCAAGTAAATTGCCAATGCTGCAAATCAACCAAATAAACGGTGTGTGCGAGCTGAAGTATCACAATAAACAAAGTCACTGGCTTCAACTGACTGACAATGAAGTTGGTGTTTGTTGAGTCGCTTTTTCTGAGCCCAACCAGCCACATTCCAACCACGATAGGTAAGCCCATCGCCAGCCCGAGGTACAGCATAGTATGGTTTGGGTAAACATACTGTAATATGGTACTCCCCTCTTGGCGACTCGCCCCCGCGACGACAAAGACCACCCAAGCACGAATAAGGAACGCCCATCCCAGCCAAAGTAAAATCGGTGTCTTTAACAAGCCGTGTTGATCATATTGTTCGATGCCGTAGCGCATTGTACGTCTCTATTTTTAACTCATATCAAAGTATATGGTGCTAACCCGCGAATCATTCAAGGTTCGCGCAATCATTGTGCTAAGATGCTCGAAAACTCTCGCGCGGAAATAGCATGAAGAACGATAAAACTGCCCCTTCAGTGGAAACTCAGCAAGAAGCAATGAGAATTGCTAAAGCTACCCAAAAGCCAGGGCAAACCAAAGAGCAGACCAAATTAATCGCTCAGGGCATCGAAAAAGGCATTGCTCAATACAAGAAGCAGCAAAAAGAGCGCAAGCGTCAAGCGGATAAAGCGCTCAAGAAACAGAAACGAGCCAAGCAACAGACTCATCAAGAAGCAGTCAACGAGCCGCAACCCACATCAGTAGAAAAAAGCAAATCCCGTCAAGATATGCTGCCATGGGCACTACTTGTCGTAAGCTGGATAGGGTTTATCAGCTATGTCGCGATTTAATCGATTCCTAAGCAAAACAGGATGGGGAATAACGCTCGCTTCTTTTACCTTGTTATCAGGCTGCTCTCAACCTTTTAATCAATTGCAATCTGAGCGAGCTCAGACGGTTGAGGTAAGAGCCGATGCAAACATCGATGTATCTCAATGTCAGTGGAAAGGAGATGTAAGAGGCTCAGAAGGTCATTGGTATACCTACCTCTTCTTTAGCAACAAGTCTCTCACCGAAGGCGCGGTCAACGAAATAAAGAATCAGACGGCGGCTTTAGGTGGTGATACAGTGTTACTGCTCACCCCTGTCGACTTTGAAACCTCAGTTACCCTATTTGGCAGCGCCTATCGCTGCAAAAAATAAAGCCGAAGCTTAGCTTCGGCTTTATTTTTCATTCTCATGCACTTTGGGTTACCGCGCACAATGAGTATACAAACCCTTTTGCAGCGAGGCTATACGCCCAACGTGGTTTCAATATCGTCTTGACGATCAATAACCCACTGGCTGTCAAAAGGCCCCCAGTCTGATAACTGGTAATAACCATCATTGTGTCGACGCCCATCTTGAACAAACATGAGCTCAATGCCGATACCAGGTAGCGCTTTGATAACATCTTGAATGGTACGGCGAGGCCAACCCGTTTTCTCGATTAGTTTTGGCACATTCGGTCTTTCAATGCTCTCGACGAGCAAGGCAAGATAGAGACGACGTGCAAAAACAGGACTCAGTTCCATTGACACCTCCTATTTATGTGCTTTTCCAATATATTGCATTTCCATTTGGCCGTTTTGCGCTCGATCAAGTTCTCGCTCATCGTGTTAATTTCGAAATTCAACAATTTGTAACCTTAAGTGGCGAAAACAAGCATAAAAACTGTGACCACTGACAAGGTTTTGTTTAACACGGCACTTCTTGATAGGATGCTTAGACACAAGCAAGTGTTGAGCGCCAATTTCTATTTCTAAGCGCTCAACACACAATAATAAAGTAAACAGTTCAACGCCCATAAGGAAGTCATCATGGCCACAACGATGTTTGGTATTCCCAACTGCGACACGATTAAAAAAGCAAAAAAATGGCTTGAAGCCAATGAGTTAGACTATCAATTTCACAACTACCGTAAAGATGGTATCAGTGAAGAAATGGTTCGCCAGTTCTGCGAACAACTTGGCTGGGAACAAGTGGTCAATAAACGCGGCACCACCTACCGTCAACTGACTCAAGAGCAAAAGGACAGCTTGAATCAAGAAACGGCGATTTCGCTACTTGTTGAACACTCAGCAATGATCAAACGCCCTATCCTAGATGTGGACGGCACGCTGCATATCGGATTCAAAGCAGAGCAATACCAACAAGTGTTTAGTGTGTAATTTAGCCGCCAAATTAACTCCCTCTCATTAGTAAATTTAGAAACAAGGATCCTCAAGGATGAATGACAGCCCAGTATTGGCTCTTGCAAAAGATTTAATTAGCCGCCAATCCGTGACACCAGAAGACGCCGATTGCCAGAAAGTGATGATCGAGCGCCTAGAAAAACTCGGTTTTGATGTCGAAGTCATGGTATTTGAAGACACCACTAACTTTTGGGCTCGTCGCGGCACACAAGCGCCACTGTTTGCGTTTGCTGGCCACACTGACGTAGTTCCTGCGGGCAATCTCGACCACTGGCATACGCCTCCATTTGAGCCAACTATCATCGACGGTCATTTGCACGGTCGCGGCGCGGCGGACATGAAAGGCTCACTCGCCTGTATGATTGTTGCGGTTGAACGCTTTATTGAGAATCATCCAGATCACACTGGCTCGATTGGTTTCTTAATCACCTCTGACGAAGAAGGTCCGTTCATCAATGGCACTACACGCGTCGTAGACACCCTGATGGCACGCGATGAAATCATCGACATGTGTATTGTCGGTGAACCATCCAGCACGCACAGCGTTGGCGATGTGGTTAAAAATGGTCGTCGTGGTTCCATAACCGGCGATCTAACCGTAAAAGGTACGCAAGGTCACGTTGCTTATCCTCACCTAGCAAACAACCCAGTTCATCAAGCGCTACCTGCGCTAGCAGAGTTAACGGCAACTAAGTGGGATGACGGCAACGAGTACTTCCCTCCAACGAGCTTTCAGATCCCAAACCTGCATTCAGGCACTGGCGCGAGCAATGTGATTCCAGGTGAGTTCAACGTGCAGTTTAACTTCCGTTTCAGTACAGAACTGACCGATGAAACCATCAAGAGCCGTGTCCATTCAACGCTAGACTTGCATGGACTGGATTACGACCTTAAGTGGACGCTAAGCGGTCACCCGTTCCTCACGGATAAAGGTAACCTGCTTGATGCCATCGTTAGTGCGGTAGAAGAAGTGAATCACCATAAACCTGAGCTCCTAACAACCGGTGGCACCTCTGATGGTCGTTTCATCGCTCGAATGGGTGCGCAAGTTGTTGAGCTCGGGCCTGTCAACGCCACCATCCACAAAGTAAATGAGTGCGTGAATGTCGCTGATCTTGAAAAACTCACTGACATGTATGAACACACTTTGATTAACTTGTTCGCTAAGTCCTAAGTCACGTTGAGAGCACTAGGTAGAAGGTAATATGCAGATAGCGCAGCTTGTTGGGCAGTCCACAGATGCCTTGGTTGACACCACAATTGGGAGTAAGTCGTTTTTGGTGCACGAGCAGGTGCAAGCTGACCTACTGACACTAGTGAATGCAGCAAACCAAGCAGGATTTGAGCTATTCCTAGCAAGCGGCTATCGCTCGTTTGAACGTCAGCTGACAATTTGGAACAACAAAATGGCGGGCACAACGCCAATTTTGGATCACAACAGTCAGCCGATGGCGTCAGAGCAAATGAATGAGCTAGAGAAAGTTCAAGCGATCTTAAAATGGAGTGCCCTACCCGGCGCGAGTCGCCATCACTGGGGCACGGATTTCGATGTCTACGCTGGTAATTTTCTTCCAAGAGACACTAAGTTACAGTTGGAACCTTGGGAGTATTTAAATGGCCACCAGCGTGAGTTTTACCTCTGGCTTAAAGAGTGCGCACCTTTGTATGGTTTTTTCTTCCCTTATGGCAAAGACCTAGGCGGCGTAGCGATGGAGCCGTGGCATATCAGCCACCGCCAAGCGAGTTCTACTTGCTTAGCGCACTTTTGTTGCAATAAATGGCGACAAGTTTTACAGCAATCGGATATTTTGGGACGTGAGGCGATACTTTCTGAGCTCGATTCCATCTACAATCAATATGTGACCAACATAAACCGTTAAGAGCAGACAATGATTGAATGGCTATTTAACCCTTGGGTAATCATAATCGTGGTACTGGCTGTGGTGATTGGCAACATTGCTGCGCTCAAACACACGGCAAACATGAAGTTTGATCAAAGTGACAAGGTTGATTCGCGTAAGAATCAGCTAGACCGTCTCAACGAGTTAGACAAAAAAAAGTACAGCGACACCCCGAATGATGAGCACAATAAGCCTCAGTAACCTTATCACTGTGGGTTGAAGCCACAGTTTAAACCCGTGTTATGCGCATAAAAAAGGACCTTAACGGTCCTTTTTTCGTGAGTCTTGATGAAGGCTATACCTTTATCATTGCTCTTTCTTGATAACTGTCGCGATAAGCGGCTCAAGTGAACGTAGTAAGTTCTCAGCAACAGGTTTACCATCACTGTCGGTCACATTGATCGACGTACGGTTACCTAAATCACCAAACAAGAAAGTATACTCGCCCGGCTCAAGGTCTATAGGCTTAAGACCAACCTCATTCCAGAAGTCATCATCTGGTGACGCATATTTCGCTTTCGCTGTGCCTTGAGACTGGTTGCGCTCTTCAATGGTAAAGCCCATTTTCGGTAGTAGCGTTGGAAGCTCTTGCCACAAGACGTTGTATGGCGTACGTGCAATGATGACCGGCAAGCCACTACGGTCTGTACCCATGCTGATTGGGATAGATTTAACCAACTCTTGAGCTCGCAGCGCCGCTTCTTCACGAAGGTCGCGGTCATAACGCGCCGTGACTAAGTTCGTCATCAAAGTGTTGTAACGCTCTTCATTGACGCGGGCAACTGGTTTCACTGAGCCACCTTCACGCCAATCGATCAGCTTCATTTTAAAACCATAACGATTACTGGCCTCAAAACGAGTGATTTCGTAACGGCTGCCAATTTCAACATCTTCGTCTTCCGACACCCAAGATACCCAATCAGTTTCGATGCGATCGTCGGCCTCTTCAACCGCTTGAACATTGATTTCGGCCAGCATAGTTTTCACCGTTGCCCAAACCTTGTCCATTTCATCTTGTTGAAGTAGCCATAGCGTTACTTCTGAGCCCTGTCGTTCTACACGAGCGCCTGGGATCAGCTCTAAGACTTGTTGCGGTGGACGAATATCGACTTCACGACCGATTCCACCAGAAAAGTCACCTTGAGGGATCTCATAGTTAGGGTAAAACTGAGGAGTCGCGCCTTCAGGTAACGTCCAGCTTCTTAGATCTGGTGATTCAAGGTAGTTGAAGTCATCTTTGGCTTCGCGACGGTTTTTCGGATCACTTGAGCACGCGGCTAAAACAATAACAGCTAACGTAGAGACCGCTAGCTGACGTGAAAATTTCATTGATACTCCCTTATATAAGAGGAGCGTATCGCTCCTCTTACTCATACAATTTAGTAAATGCAGGCTTCTGTCAGTGCTTTCGCCACAATCGGTTTCGCATTTTCAGACAGCTCTGTCATTGGCAGTCTCAGGTCGCCATTTGCGATGAGACCCATTTTGTGCGCCGCCCACTTAACTGGGATCGGGCTTGATTCAACAAATAAATTCTTGTGCAGAGTCATCAGGCGCTCATTGATAAGCTTAGCTTCTTCAAACTTACCTTCTAATGCTAAATGCATCATGTTTGCCATGTCTGCTGCTGCGATATTGTTGGTCACAGAGATAACGCCTTTACCGCCCATTTGAACAAAATCAAGGCCAGTCGCGTCATCACCACTTAATAAGATAAAATCTTCGCCACAAAGTTCACGATGAATTTGAACTCGAGACAGATCACCCGTCGCATCTTTCAAAGCAACAATGTTTGAAATCTCTGCCAAACGCGCAACGGTTTCTGGCTGCATATCCACACCAGTGCGGCCTGGTACATTATAAAGAATCTGTGGAATGTCAGTTTCTTCAGAAATCGCTTTGTAGTGCTGGTACAAGCCTTCTTGTGTCGGCTTGTTATAATAAGGAGTCACACTCAAGCAGCCTGCAATGCCGACGTTGTTAAATAGACGGCTAAACGTAATCGCTTCATGAGTGGCATTGGCACCAGTGCCAGCAATAATTGGTAAGCGGCCATCAGCGAACTCAACGGTTTTCGCGACGACTTTTACATGTTCTTCAACCGTTAATGTTGCTGACTCCCCAGTTGTACCAACAGCAACAATGCCATCCGTACCCGCAGCAATATGATACTCGACCAGTTTTCGTAAACTAACAAAATCGACTTCGCCATCGGTGGTAAGAGGGGTTATAAGCGCAACAATACTTCCTGAAAACATGGTGATCTCCCTAAATTGATACTTACTGCATGGTACTGTAATGCTATTGATAAACACAAGAGCTGAAAAACAGATCCCATCAAGAAGTGGATGAATAATGTCAGATTTCAGATATGAGGCAGGTGTAAGATGCGCTATTTCGCCTAAAAGGTGTCAGTGGCGGGTTAATTTTGCTCTTGGGCACCCAAGCTGCTTACATAATCGGCACCTTAGCACTCACCACGGGTATTAAGATTTTTGATTTGCGAGAATCGGTTACATCAATCACAAGAGCTTTGCCCATAGCTATGCTAACATATAGCCAACAAGGAACTTAGAGTGACACTATGAATCAGTATTTAGTGATTACCGCAGTTGGCTCAGACCGACCAGGGATCTGCAATGAAATCGTCCACCTCGTTGCCAACGCAGGTTGTAATATCATCGATAGTCGCATCGCCATGTTCGGCAATGAGTTCACGCTCATCATGCTGATATCTGGTAACCCAAGCTACATCACTCGCGTAGAAACCACTTTGCCGCTTTTAGGTCAGGAACATGATCTGATCACCATGATGAAACGTACCTCCAAACACGACTCAATCCCGAATCAATACACTGTGGAAGTGTTTATCGAATCCGAGGATCGCGTTGGGTTAACCGAGGAGTTTACCCAGTTCTTCGCCGATAAAAACATTGGTCTCGCCTCGCTCAGCGCGCAAACCATTGTCAAAGAAAGGGCGGGTTCCGACGTTGATCAGTTCCAAATTGCGTTAAGTGCCAACGTCGAAGAAGACTGCAATCTAATGCAGCTTCAGGAAGAATTTGAAGCGCTTTGCAATCAACTTTCTGTAAAAGGGTCGCTAAACTTCATCAGCGGCGGCCACTAAAAATAGCAATTCGATCTTCAAAGGAATTTCAATGAACACATTGACTGCGGGCACACCAGCCCCACAATTTTCACTGCTCGACCAAGATGGTAATACGGTTACTTTGGCAGATTTTAAAGGCAAGAAAGTCCTGTTTTATTTTTACCCTAAAGCGATGACACCTGGCTGTACCGTTCAAGCGCAAGGCCTTCGCGATACCAAAGCAGAGCTAGACGCTCACAATGTGGTTGTTCTGGGCGTGAGCATTGACCCAGTAAAGCGCTTAGGTAAATTTATCGAACGTGACCAACTTAACTTCACGCTATTGTCAGATGAAGACCACGCTGTCGCAGAGCAGTTTGGGGTGTGGGGCGAGAAGAAGTTCATGGGCAAAGTCTATGACGGCCTGCACCGCATCAGCTTTTTGATCAATGAAGAAGGTGTGATAGAGCACGTGTTCAACAAGTTCAAAACTAAGACTCACCACGAAGTTGTATTGGATTACTTGAACAGCTAAACCTTCCGTAAAGTTTGCTTATAGAAAAGCCGCTCTTTTGAGCGGCTTTTTACTATGAATGTTATTTGCTTCTATGTCGCGGGCTGTATTGGGTCATCATGGCTTGGCAGTGCATTCCATACCGCTTTCACAAGCGTCGCCAACGGTATCGCAAAGAACACGCCCCAAAAGCCCCATAGGCCTCCAAACACCAATACGGCAACGATGATCGCCACAGGGTGAAGGTTTACCGCCTCAGAGAACAAGATCGGCACCAATACGTTTCCATCCAGCGCCTGAATGATGCCATAAGCCACCAGCAGCCAGTAGAATTGTGGTGTTAACCCCCATTGGAACAAACCAACGATCGCCACAGGCACAGTGACAGCTGCAGCGCCAATGTAAGGAATAAGTACAGAGAAGCCGACAAGGACAGCAAGCAGTACCGCATAGCGCAAATCTAGAATCGCAAAGGTGATGTAACTGACTGTACCTACAATGAGGATTTCCAGCACTTTACCGCGAATATAATTAGAGATTTGTTGGTTCATCTCAATCCATACTTTGTTGGCTAAGCGGCGGTTTCTTGGTAGCACGCCGCTCGCCATATCCACCATCTCGTCTTTGTCTTTCAATAAGAAAAATACCAACAGCGGTACCAGAATCAAATACACGGCAAGCGCAGCTAAACTCACTAAAGACGCCACTGAACCTTTAACTACGTTCTCACCAAGCAGCAAGACTTTATCTTTAACGTTACTAAAAATAGTCTCGACGATATGCACTTCAGCAAGGTCTGGGTAGCGTTCTGGAATAGACGCCACAAACTGCTGTAAACCGCTGTACATGTTGGGAATATCATTGAGAAGGTTACCGATCTGATTCCATATGGTCGGTACCAAACCAAAGATAGCCATCAGCATCAAACCAATAAACGCTAGAATCACGGTTATGACAGCAACCGTACGCGGTAACCCGAGCTTTCTTAGCTGACTTACCGGCCATTCGAGTAAGTAGGCCAGAACAATCGCAACAAGCAGTGGGGCAATCAAGTTGCCAAAGAAGTAAATGGTGATAAAACCAAATAGCAAAATAACCACCAGACTTACCGCATCTGGATCTGAAAAACGTCGTTTGTACCAACGACGAACCATGTCTAGCATTCGCTATCCTTCTTATTAACTATCGTCATTACGGTAACCTCACCCTGCTGCTGGCACTGCACGTCAGCTTTATGCCTGAGCAGATAATTGCTGCAATCACGAACGGACTGACTGTCTACGATTCGAACCTTTAGTGTCTGGTTGAAGCCGAGTGCTTTATAAGCTCGCTTCACCAAAAGCAACGACATAGGACAACGCTCTTGCTCTAAATCGAGTTCAATGTGCGTCATCAGCTTGTTTTCACTCGTCATCTTGCACACGCAGTATGTGATTTACCTTCAATGCGTCTATTGTAAAGACTTTTTCAGGCATCCCCAACCTGTATGTGTTACAGAACGCCAATTACCTCAGCAATGTATCACCAACAAACAATACCCAAAGTCTATCTTTGTCACGGATAAGTCCTTTTCTAACGCCTATCCGTATGCAAAAATGTTGCCCTAGAGGATATGGTAGGAAACCCAGCGTCAGTTTTGTGGTCTTACTTACCAATTATAAAGGAGTTACCTCACCAGCATGTTGAAACGTACCCGCTCGTTGCTTTGCTTATGTATTGCAGCCACATTATCTACTCCCCAAGTGTCGTACGCCGAAATGGATCTGCCCGATATCGGCACGGCTGCGGGTGCAACCCTAACCATAGATCAAGAGCTTATCTATGGCGATGCCTACATGCGTATGATTCGTGCCAGCTCACCCATCATTAACGACCCTGTGCTCAACGAATACATAGACTCGGTTGGACATCGCTTAGTCTCCAGCGCTAACGATGTGAAAACGCCGTTCACTTTCTTTATGATCCGCGATCGAAACATCAACGCATTTGCCTTCTTTGGCGGATATGTTGCGCTTCATTCAGGCTTATTTCTGCATGCTCACTCAGAAAGTGAGCTTGCCTCTGTTATGGCGCACGAAATTGCCCACGTGACCCAGCGTCACCTGGCACGCAGAATGGAAGACGAAGCACGCCGCTCTCCGGCAACGGTTGCCGCGCTAGTAGGTTCACTACTGCTCGCTATCGCTGCCCCTCAAGCAGGCATGGCGGCGCTAACGGCAACAACCGCAGGCTCAATGCAGGCTTCTATCAACTACACCCGTAGTAACGAAAAAGAAGCAGACCGTTTTGGCATTGCCACCTTGGCGCGCGCTCAATTCGATGTGAATGACATGCCTCGCTTTTTCGGCCGCCTCGCCGATGAATATCGATACGCCAGTAAGCCACCACCAATGTTGCTGACTCACCCATTGCCAGAAGATCGTATTACCGATACCCGTGAACGTGCTCAGGCTTACCCACCGCTGCGTGTACAGCCATCAATCAGTTACCACTTGGCTAGAGCACGCATTGTTGCTCGCCATGCGGGCATCAAATCCGATGCGGCAATGGATTGGTTTAAGCGTACCGCCAGAAAGGCACCACCGAAAATTCAGAACTCGTTTGAGTATGGTAAGGCGTTGGTCTATCTCGACACGAACCAGCTAGACAAAGCCGAAGCAATACTCGATAAATTGCTCGAACATGATCCGAACAACAACTTCTATCTTGATGCAGCATCAGATCTTTACATCGCGAAAAAGCAGCCTGAAAAATCAGTCAAACTGATGGAAAGCTCACTCAAGGTCAAACCGAATAATGCGGTTATCACTATCAACTATGCCAATGCGCTGCTTGAAAGTGACAAAACGGATGAGGCTATCAAGGTATTGCAGCGCTTTACCCACGATAGGCCAAAAGACACCAACGGCTGGCACTTGCTATCTGAGGCCAATATTAAACTGGGTAACAGTGCAGAAGACTTGGCAGCACGCGCTGAACTTATGGCGTTAAACGCTCAGTGGGATAAGTCGATTCAGTTCTACTCGCAGGCCAGCCAACTCGCCGAACTCGGAAGTTTAAAACAAGCTCGCTATGACGCACGAATAGACCAACTATTGGTCGCCCGTGACCGTTTCATGGCACTACAATAAAAACAGAAAGGAAACCTTATGTCAGTCACCATTTTTCATAACCCACGTTGCTCAAAAAGCCGTCAAACACTATCGCTATTAGAAGAAAAAGGCATTGAGCCAGAGGTTGTGAAGTATCTAGACACACCGCCAACGGTTGAAAAGCTAAAAGAGATCTTTGAACAGCTTGAATTAGAAAGCGTGCGTGCGATGATGCGTACCAAAGAAGATATCTACAAGCAGCTCAACCTCGCTGACCCAAGCTTGACCGATGACCAACTATTCCAAGCGATGTTTGAGAACCCTAAGCTTATCGAGCGCCCAATCGTCGTGACTAACGGCAAAGCCAAACACGGCCGCCCACCAGAGCAAGTGCTTGAGATCCTATAATGTCTTGCCAAATATTGGTGTTGTACTATAGCCGTCATGGGAGTACCCAACGGCTGGCTCGCGCCATAGCCCGCGGTATTGAGTCGATAGAGGGCTGCGAAGCGCTGCTGCGAACCGTGCCAGAGCTGGAAGGTGAGCGAGAATCACAAACCGATGCTATCGCTACTCTCGCCGAGTTAAAAGCTTGTGATGGGCTCGCGATGGGAAGCCCAGTTTGGTTTGGCAATATGGCAGCGCCATTAAAACATTTCTGGGATCAAACCACCTCGCTTTGGCTCAGCGGTAGTCTCATCGATAAGCCGGCTTGTGTGTTCACTTCATCATCATCGATGCATGGCGGACAAGAAAGCACGGCTATGAGTATGATGCTGCCGTTACTGCACCATGGCATGATGCTGATGGGGATTCCTTATAGTGAGCCAAAACTTCACTCGACCACCACTGGCGGCACCCCATACGGTGCTTCTCATGTAGCGAACAACGGTGTACAGCTGAGCGAAGAAGAGTACACGTTAGCGACGGCGCTTGGCCAACGATTGGCGTCCACCGCAAGCAAGCTAAAAAACGCTAACTAAAAACTAATCTGTATCAAGGACTAGGTACAATCGATGAGCCGTAATTCCCCAATCAACACTGCAAACATGCGCGCCTTTGCCCTAAGTGCCAACTTTGCCCTGCTCTTTTGGGTAGGCTTATGGCACGGCTATTTGTCGCCGCACCCGCACATCAACCCGTACGCTTTAACTGTGGCCTGGTTGATCCCTTTGCTGCTACCTCTGCCAGGCATACTAGCGGGGAAACCTTATACCCACGCTTGGGCAAACTTTGTGTTGATGCTGTACTTTTTACATGCGCTGACTCTGCTATACGCCGATGAGAGCGAGCGATGGCTAGCTCTTGTGGAGCTAATTCTCACCAGTTTCGCCTTTGTAGGTAATACCGTTTATGCTCGCCTGAAAGGCCGAGACATGGGATTGAAGCTACCTAGGTTGTCATCGGTAGAAAAGAAAGAGCGAGAGCGCTTTGGAAAATAGCAAAGCACTCGTAGAAATGAGTTGAGTCATTGAAGAGTTTAGCGATAAATACAAAAAAGGAGGCATCATGCCTCCTTTTTCAATGGGATAACGAAAGTTATTGTTACCGTTTAATACAGCCACTCAAAGCTAAGTTCAGGCTGCGCCGGCTTTCCCACCTCGGTCACACCTTCAGTCACAAATTCTTCGGTCACTGTATCGACTGGCGCTACCGCACTCTCACTCTGTTCAACTGCCAAACCTTGTTCTGATGCGTTTGCCTCTTCCGTTGCTAGCACTTCGCTGTCTTGAACGGGCGCTTGCACTGGAACCTCGACTGGTGCTTGCTCAAGTTTTTTCACCAAACCCAATTTCAGTACTTCTTCTTCAAACGCTTCTAGTGAGCCAAGCAGAGACACACGCATTGTCACAACATCACCACTCACTTCAGCTACATCGACTTTAGCTGTTGAGGCTAAGCGGCCAAGAGCACGCTCAAGTGTGAAAAAGGCATCTGCACTACTCATGCGTGAGAAAGACACGGTAACCATGCCTGCACTCTCTCCAAGCGTCGTCGCTGCATTTTGAGAGGCATAGTAATCGCTAATCTCATCAATAGCGCTAGCCATAGCCAGTTCACCGGATGTTGAACCCGTCACTGGCGCTAGTGTATTTCTACCTAATTTGTCTGGCGTTTGGTCGTACAGGGTGTAGCGAAGATTATTGCCTTGCAGACGAATCACCGCAATAGCATCAACCGGGTAGCGCGCCGTTGCCTCGGCAATAGGGTCGACAAACCCACCCCAAAGATCCGTGGTTTGGATCCCTGTGATATCGTCAAAGTCACCAATTGGGAACGTAATTGGCAACCCGCGGCGATTCGCTTCTTTTTTCAGCTGGCTAGCGGCTTGTGAGTTACTATGCTCCCAAACGATTGTGCGGTCATAGCCACTGTCTTCCACCAGCCATACCATGACATTCTTACGATCAACAGGCCATGACGGTAAATCAGCTTGCGTCAGTAGCGTATTGATTTGCTGGCTATTGAAGCTCAAGCGCATCGCCTGCTCACCATCCACTTGAGTGTAACCAAGCTGAGTAATGTATTGAGAGCTCTTACCTAATGCCTTTTTGACAACCGGGTTGGACGCTGCATTGAGATCGCCACTGGCCTTAATCAACACCTCTAACATGCCTTTTTGGCGTGCCAATTCATCGGCATTCGGCTGCTGGGCATCCACCACTACTTCCGTCGAATAGATATCGACTTTTGTCAACGCATACGCTGGCAAAGCACACGCGGCGGCCAACAACCAAGCTAAATAACGCATAAGCATCCTAAATTACAAACAGATAAGCGGAAATGATAAGCAAGTATGCGTTTTGGAGCAAGCTCACTACTTCAAGGTTTGGTCAATAAGTGGATTTACTGGCTCGCATCTATGGATCAAATAGTAACTCACTCAAGCTATTGAGATTCAGGCTACAAAAACGGCGTTCTCTTTAACTAGATCATTAAGTAAACGATTACAAGATGCTAGAATCCCATCCGTTTTGCTTAACTCTTTTTGACTTGCTTGGAAAATCATTATGAAAACGATCTTACAAGGCTCGCAAATGCTGTTTGTCGCATTTGGCTCCTTGGTACTCGTACCCCTTTTAACCGGTCTCGATCCTAACGTAGCACTATTTGGTGCAGGTGTCGGCACCTTACTGTTTCAATTAGTAACACGCCGCAGTGTGCCAATCTTCCTTGCCTCTTCGTTTGCTTTCATCGCGCCGATTATGTTTGGTGTGCAGACTTGGGGTATCGGTGCCACCATGGGAGGCCTAATGGCTGCGGGGGTCGTCTATGTCCTTATGGGGGCACTAATCAAAGTAAAAGGCGTGGAAATCATTCACAAGCTACTACCGCCAGTCGTTGTTGGCCCTGTAATCATGGTTATCGGTCTGGGTCTTGCCCCTGTCGCGGTAAACATGGCACTTGGTAAAACAGGTGATGGTGCCGTTCAGCTTATCGATGGCAACGCAGCACTGTGGATCTCTGCAATCTCTCTTATTGTGACCGTTGGTGTCAGCGTGTTCGCAAAAGGCTTCCTTAAACTTTTACCTATCGTAAGTGGTATTTTGGCAGGTTACGTAACGAGCCTCTTCTATGGTGTGGTTGATTTCACTCCTGTTGTTGAAGCATCTTGGCTATCGCTACCTAACTTCACTGCGCCAGAATTTAACATCAACGCGATTTTGTTCATGCTGCCAGTTGCCATCGCTCCAGCGGTTGAACACGTGGGTGATATGCTAGCTATTTCAAACGTAACCGGTAAAGACTACCTGAAGAAACCAGGTCTTCACCGCACAATTGCAGGTGACGGCGTGGCTACGATTGCAGCATCTTTGGTCGGTGCGCCGCCAAATACGACTTACA
Source organism: Vibrio wakamikoensis (assembly GCF_050337275.1). Classification (NCBI taxonomy): domain Bacteria; kingdom Pseudomonadati; phylum Pseudomonadota; class Gammaproteobacteria; order Vibrionales; family Vibrionaceae; genus Vibrio; species Vibrio wakamikoensis. Next base: position 18,658 of record NZ_JAKJST010000024.1, read on the forward strand.
GTGAAGTAACAGGTGCTGTAATGCTGACTAAAGCATTTAACCCGGTAATCATGACATGGGCTGCTGTCACTGCTATCGTGCTTGCACTGGTTGGTAAGCTTGGTGCAATTCTTCAGACGATCCCTGTGCCAGTGATGGGCGGCATCATGATTTTGCTGTTTGGTTCTATCGCAACCGTTGGTCTGAATACACTAATCAAAAACAATGTGGATCTGCATAAATCACGCAACCTAGTGATCGTTGCGATTACCTTGGTATTTGGTATCGGTGGTATGGCATTTGGTATTGGTGACTTCAGCCTTCAAGGCGTGAGTCTGTGTGGTATTGTTGCGATTATCCTCAACCAGATCCTGCCTCACGATCTTGGTGAGAACAAGGTTGTCGATAACGCTCAAATGGAAGACTAATTCCTACTGATACAAAAAAGGCTGACCAGTTGTCAGCCTTTTTACTATTTCCTATTTACAAGCAGAAAGTCGGAACTTATAGCGTACCGAAGATCTTGTCACCCGCATCACCTAGACCAGGTACGATGTAGCCCTTGTCGTTTAGGCATTCATCGATAGCGGCTGTGTATAGCTCAACATCAGGATGTGCTTTTTCTAGTGCTTCGATACCTTCTGGTGCAGCAACCAATACTAGAACTTTAATGTGCTTACAGCCTTTCTCTTTTAGAAGGTCGATAGTCGCGATCATTGAACCACCCGTTGCTAGCATTGGGTCGACAACAAGTGCGATACGCTCGTCAATATTTGACGCTAGCTTGTTGAAGTATGGCACTGGCTCAAGTGTTTCTTCATCACGATAGATACCAACCACACTAATACGTGCGCTAGGCATATGCTCAAGAACGCCATCCATCATACCAAGACCTGCACGCAGGATTGGCACTACGGTCACTTTCTTGCCTTTGATTTGGTCAACTTCAACTGGGCCGTTCCAACCTTCAATCGTTACTTTCTCAGTTTCAAAGTCTGCTGTCGCTTCGTACGTTAACAAGCTACCCACTTCCGTCGCAAGCTCGCGGAAACGCTTGGTGCTAATGTCCCCTTCACGCATCAAACCAAGCTTGTGTTTTACTAGGGGGTGTTTAACTTCAACAACTTTCATTTCCAACTCCGGCAAAATTTCACAAAACCTGCAAATTATACATGGTTTCTTTAACTATTTCAGTTAGCAATGTGGGCAAAGTGGTATTTGTACGCAATAAAATGTCACAACAGACTGTAAATACACAGATTGATGCTTCGAGGAAATAGTTTGTATTTTCTTACGCAAACGTTTTCCTTTTTGGATAAACCCCTGTTAGAATAGCGCCGCTTTCACATCCATTTATTTATCGAGGACTGTCCCGTGAGCGGAAACAACACTTCCCTAAGCTATAAAGACGCTGGTGTAGATATTGATGCAGGTAACGCATTAGTTGACCGTATTAAAGGCGCGGTTAAGCGCACTCGTCGCCCTGAAGTAATGGGAGGCATCGGTGGATTTGGTGCTTTATGTGAGTTGCCAACAAAATACAAACACCCGGTATTGGTATCTGGTACTGACGGTGTAGGTACTAAACTGCGCCTAGCCCTAGACATGAACAAGCACGACACCATCGGTATCGACCTGGTTGCTATGTGTGTGAACGACCTGATTGTTCAAGGTGCTGAGCCGCTATTCTTCCTCGACTACTATGCAACGGGCAAGCTTGACGTTGATACTGCAGCTGACGTGGTATCCGGTATTGCCGAAGGCTGTATCCAAGCAGGCTGTTCACTCATTGGTGGTGAAACTGCAGAAATGCCAGGCATGTATGAAGGTGAAGACTACGACGTTGCAGGTTTCTGTGTAGGTGTCGTTGAAAAAGAAGACGTCATCGACGGTACAAAAGTCGCTGCTGGTGATGCACTTATTGCCGTGGGTTCAAGCGGCCCACACTCAAATGGCTACTCGCTTATCCGTAAGATCCTAGAAGTATCTGGCGCAGATAAAAACGAGAAACTAGGTGAGCGCACTATCGGTGAGCACCTACTAGAGCCAACTAAAATTTATATCAAATCAGCTCTTAAGATGATCGCTGAACACGATATCCATGCCATTTCTCACATTACTGGCGGCGGTTTCTGGGAAAACATCCCACGCGTACTGCCAGAAGGCACTAAAGCTGTTATCGACGGTACTAGCTGGGAATGGCCTGCTATCTTCAACTGGCTACAAGAGAAAGGCAACGTTGATACGTTCGAAATGTACCGCACTTTCAACTGTGGTGTAGGTCTTGTTGTTGCTCTTCCTAAAGCACAAGCAGATGCAGCGGTTGAACTTCTAAAAGCAGAAGGCGAGAACGCATGGGTTATTGGTGAGATCGCAACTGCAGAAGCTGGTGAAGAGCAAGTAGAGATCAATTAATTTCATGAAGAATATCGTTGTTTTAGTTTCAGGTAATGGAACCAACTTACAGGCCATTATTGATGCCTGTGAGTCGACTATCTCGAATGCGAAAGTGCGTGCTGTTTTTTCTAACAAAGAATCGGCATTTGCACTGGAACGTGCGCGTAATGCTGGCGCCGAGGCGGAATTTCTCGACCCTAAGCTAAGCGAAACACGAGAAGCATTTGATGCTGAATTGATGCGTCGAATCGATGTGCACAATCCTGATCTATTAGTACTAGCGGGCTATATGCGTATTCTTAGTGGTGAGTTTGTTCGTCACTATATGGGTCGAATGATTAACATTCACCCATCATTATTGCCTAAGTATCCAGGTTTGAATACGCATCAACGTGCGATCGATAACTGCGATGAACACCACGGCACCAGTATCCACTTCGTTACAGAAAAGCTGGATGGTGGGCCGATTGTTCTGCAGGCGAAGGTCCCTGTGTTCGATGACGATACGGTTGAAACACTAGAGCAACGAGTTCAAAGCCAAGAGCATAAGATTTACCCATTGGTAGTGAAATGGTTTGTCGAAGATCGCTTGGTCATGGATGGAAGTAGAGCCCTATTAGATGGTGTCGCTCTTGGGCCACAAGGCTATGCAGACAAATAGCTAAACCACGATACGGCTGTATAAACCAATCAAAAAAAGCGAGTGATGTTCATCACTCGCTTTTTCATTTTTCTAACCACGTTTTAAGAACGGCATAGCTGTACGAACTACAACGGCTCTATAGGTGCTTGGCTTTTGGGCTTAGCTTCTGCAAATTCTACGTCTACAAGCTTATCCACATTACCACCAACACGCTCACCAAAGTGGAACAGGTTATATTCTCCTGGCTTCATTCGATGCCACGTTTCATTACCTGTTAACGGCTGAGTTGCCACGACCGAAACAACATCATTCGGGGTCGTCTCTTCTTGAAAGTTAATCGTGACATCTTCATCCAATAAAGTTGCTTTACCAAACGGTGCTTTTCGCGTAATCCAATAAAGGTGATTGGTGCAATAAGTCATGACGTATTCACCATCACTCAGCAGCATGTTATAGACACCAAGCTCCCTTAGCTCGTCGCAACATTCTGCTACGTAGGCGAACATTGCCTCCATATCTTGCGGTGGCTCTGGAAAGCGCAGTTCTAGCTTTTGAAGCAACCAACAAAACGAGAGCTCGCTGTCCGTTTCACCCACGGGTCGAAAATGCCCCGTATTAAGTTTCTGGTAATCCGTTAACTGACCGTTGTGAGCAAAGGTCCAATAACGCCCCCACAACTCTCGAGTAAACGGGTGGGTGTTTTCCAAATTCACTTGGCCACGGTTGGCTTGTCGGATATGACTCACCACAGATCGACTTTTAATCGGATAGCTTTGTACCAGCTCAGCTATCTTCGAATCGCAGCTTGGCTGCGGATCTTTAAAGGTGCGAAAACCTTTCCCTTCATAGAAGGTGATCCCCCAACCATCTTTGTGAGGGCCAGTATTACCGCCCCGTTGAATTAGACCGGTAAAGCTAAAACAAATATCTGTTGGCACATTGGCGCTCATGCCAAGCAATTCACACATTGAGTTCCCTACTCTTTTGATTCCTAGTTGTCATCACAATAGCAAGCGGCTATTCCATCTCTTTTTCAACCAGCTGGATGATGATGTGGATGATTTTAATATGGACTTCTTGAATGCGGTCAGCGTAACCAAAGTGTGGTACGCGAATTTCAATATCCGCCAGACCCGCCATTTTACCGCCATCTTTACCCGTTAAAGCAATGGTTTTCATACCTTTTGCTTTCGCCGCATCTATCGCCTTAAGAATATTACCAGAGTTACCAGACGTTGATAGACCAAACAGCACGTCACCACGGCGACCTACTGCTTCTACGTAACGAGAAAAGACAAAGTCGTATCCGAAATCGTTACTCACACAAGAAAGGTGGCTAGGATCAGAAATCGCAATACCAGCGTAACCCGGACGGTTTTCACGATAGCGACCCGTCAACTCTTCAGCAAAGTGCATGGCATCACAGTGCGAACCACCATTACCACAAGACAGCACTTTACCCTCTTGCTTAAAAGAATCAGCGATCATCTTCGCAGCTGCTTCAATCTGAGCAATGTTGTGGTCGTCACTTAAGAATTTATTCAGTACTTCAGCAGCTTCAGTTAGCTCATTTCTAATCAAGTCTTGGTACATAGTGTTGTTCTCTTTGTTTTTTCGCCATACCTATGCGATGGCTGTTGATTCTGAGTTTACCTATAAACCGTCAACTCTGTCGATAGATGGCATATGACCACGGCACCAATTTCATCATTATTGTTGCTCAAATTGACCTTTGGCAGACAAAGTGCTGCCTAGGCCGCTTATTTTGCAATCAACTAGAGCAATTACTTGACAGATTTTACATCTGTGCAATATTTTAATTACAATTATTACTGGTACGACCTCTTACCTTCAACGTACAGATAAGAGTCAGTGCCACCGCAAACTGACCCAAAACAACAATAAGTACCTAGATAAAGGAACCATCATGGACATCTTGCTCTCTCTCGTCGCCTTACTCGGCGCTATTGGTATCAGCTTTTATCAACGAGCGTCGCTGGCAAAATCCCTTTTGTTAATCACCTCAGCAATGGTGCTTGGCACGCTACTGAGTGTATTCGGTGCTATCTCATGGGCGCTCTATATCGCCACTGTGGCCGTGCTGTGTCTACCATCGATTAGACAATCACTTGTCTCTGCTAAAGCGCTCGCAATGTTCAAAAAAGTCCTCCCTGCTATGTCGCAAACCGAGAAAGAAGCTCTGGATGCAGGCACGGTTTGGTGGGAAGCGGAACTATTTAAAGGTAAGCCTGATTGGCAAAAGCTGCAAAACATCACTCCATCAAAGCTCACAGAAGAAGAACAAGCTTTTCTAGACGGCCCTGTCAATGAAGTGTGTGCGATGATCAACGATTACCAAATCACCCACGAACTGGCGGATCTTCCACCAGAGATTTGGCAATACCTAAAAGACAATAAATTCTTCGCGATGATCATCAAAAAGCAGTATGGCGGTCTTGAATTTTCCGCTTACGCACAGTCTTGCGTGCTGCAAAAACTGTGTGGCGTATCGAGCGTTGTCTCGTCAACAGTAGGCGTGCCGAACTCATTAGGTCCAGGTGAGCTTCTGCAGCACTATGGCACAGAAGAACAAAAAGACTACTACCTGCCAAGACTTGCCCTTGGTAAAGAGATCCCATGTTTTGCCCTAACCAGTCCAGAAGCGGGCTCTGATGCGGGCTCGATTCCAGACTTTGGCGTCGTGTGTAAAGGTCAATGGGAGGGCAAAGAAGTATTGGGTATGAAGCTCACTTGGAACAAGCGTTATATTACCCTCGCGCCAGTAGCCACTGTGCTGGGTCTTGCTTTCAAACTGAGAGACCCTGACGCTCTGTTAGGTGACAAAGAAGATCTTGGCATTACCTGTGCTCTTATCCCGACTCACCTAAAAGGAGTGGAAATCGGAAATCGCCACTTCCCACTTAATGTACCTTTCCAGAATGGTCCAACCCAAGCTAACGAGCTCTTTGTTCCGATCGATTTCATTATTGGTGGCCAGAAGATGGCCGGCCAAGGCTGGCGCATGTTGGTAGAATGTTTGTCTGTTGGCCGTGGTATCACCCTGCCATCAAGCTCAACGGGTGGCATCAAGACTGCGGCTCTCGCAACCGGCGCTTACGCTCGCATTCGTCGTCAATTTAAACAGCCTATCGGTCACATGGAAGGCATTGAAGAGCCACTAGCACGCCTAGGTGGCAATGCGTACGTGATGGACGCAGCAAGTCACCTAACCGTGACAGGCATCGACCTAGGGGAAAAACCATCGGTTATCTCCGCCATCGTTAAATACCACTGTACTCATCGAGGACAGCGCAGCATCATCGACGCGATGGACATTGTTGGCGGTAAAGGTATATGTCTTGGTCCTTCAAATTTCCTCGGTCGTGGCTACCAAGGCGCGCCCGTAGCCATTACGGTAGAAGGTGCCAATATCTTAACTCGCTCGATGATCATCTACGGTCAAGGTGCCATTCGCTGTCATCCTTACGTGTTGGAAGAAATGGAAGCCGCTCACTCAACGGCTTCAAATGCCGTGAACAAGTTTGATAAAGCATTAGCCGGTCACGTTGCCTTTACAGTGAGTAACCTAGTGCGCAGTTTCTGGCTAGGTCTAACCGATGGTCGTGGTTCTTCTGCACCCCATAAAGATGTCACTACACGTTACTACCAACAGCTCAACCGTTACAGCGCGAACTTAGCTCTACTATCGGATGTCTCCATGGCCGTACTTGGCGGCTCACTGAAACGCAAAGAGCGCTTATCTGCTCGCCTAGGCGATATCTTGAGTCAGCTTTACCTAAGCAGCGCAACGCTTAAACGCTATGACGTTGAAGGACGCAACAGTGAAGATTTACCTATGCTGCACTGGGGCATGCAAGATAGCTTGCTGCAAGCCGAGCAGGCATTGGATGACTTCTTAGCGAATTTCCCGAACAAAGTCATTGGCCGTCTATTGCGCATAATTGTTTTACCGTTTGGCACAGTACGTAAAGCGCCGTCTGACAAACTAGACAGCCAGGTTGCGCGTATTCTGCAAACTCCTAGCGCAGCACGTACCCGTTTAGGTTATGGTCAGTACTTCGAACCAACTGAGTACAATGCGGTTGGTCGCATTGAGCAAGCGCTAGACATAATTCTACGCGCCGAGCCTGTGTTTACTAAAGTGTGTAAAGCCATTGAGCAGCGTCGTCCATTTACCCAACTGGATAAAATAGCGGCAATTGGCTTAGAGAAAGGCATCATTACTCAAGAAGAAGCACAGCTGTTGACCACAGCAGAAGCGCATCGTCTATACACCATTAACGTTGATGACTTCTCACCGGAGGAACTGGCAGCAAAGCCCGTTTATCCAGCAATGGAGGAAGTTGCGTAATCGCTGATTAACGTACAAACAAAACAAAGCCAGCAAGGGAAACCTTGCTGGCTTTTTAATTGACAACTTTTGGTATATAGCTTTCAGTGTATCGTTTTTTAGTCTGTCGCTATTTGGCCAAGGCTAATATCAACCTGGCATTTTCAACTGCATTTCTGGCAACGACGCTTTAATGACTCTGCGGCGTCTGACGAACCACCAAATCAAACCACCCACCACAACCAACACCACATTACCCACCGCGATCGCGATGATGGCGTTTTGACGCACCTGTTGGCGATGTGCCAATACCTGTGCTTCTTGCTCCGCTTTTTTCCTTGCCTCACGGGCTGCCTGCTGCATTTGCTCCGCTTTCGCAAGATCAATAGTGCCCACTACACTAAAGGTACGATTTGGCAACTCAAACACTAGAGGTCGTCCGGAGGCCGATTCATTGGCATAGACGTTACCAGACCAGCTATAAGTACCGATTTGATCGCTATCGTGAAACGACACTACCATGTCATTTTTATCTTTATCTGCTTGACTCTGAGCGACGCTTTGGCTGTCATCTGGCTGTTGCAGTTCAATCGACGCGGCAAGCGAGCCGGTCTCCAAAGTCGCAGGTTCACCGCGGACCACTACCTGATGCGGACTCTCACCTTCCCCTTGAACAAAGCGTGTGACAAATGGTGTTGGGTAGATAAAGACTTCTTGTTCAAGCGCGCGCAAGAACACACCGTTGCCAGTGGTAATTCGAACGTTATATTTTCCCGGCTCGACCGAGATAGGCAACTCTACGGTAAACACACCGTCACCGGAGCGCTCATCTAACCCCTCACCACTATCAAAGAACTCGCCAATGACAATAGGCACCGGCGCTATCTTTTCACTCTGCTGGCTATTTTTCTGGGTCTGCTCTTCTAGATAACGGGTCATCACCACGCGAAGGTTAACCCTATCAAGAATGTTTTCTACAATTAGTGGCTCATCGTCACTCATCAACCGAGCGGTGAACTTTAGCTTTTCGCCTTGATAAATACGTTGAGGGAGTGTCTCTGCTTTGAGGCTTAACTGAGAAATGATTTGAATATTATTTTTCGGACTTACTTTGCCGATCGCCTGCCACGGCCCCGGCATAGGGCGCTCGATAGTAATCACATCAACCGTAGGCTCTTCTATCCAGCGAACATGAGACGGGTGACGCCAAGCATAGTATTTTTTACCATCGGGTCTAACGAGTGTGACAGGCTTAGAGCGCTCTTGCCGATAGACTAAGAAAGTAATCCTATCGACGGTTTCATCGACCCGAAAGCGGTTTTCGAGAAAAGGCATTGAGGATTCACTCGCGACCGCACCCACTGTCAGCAACAACCACATGGCTATCGCTAGCATTATCCTCTGCATGACTCTCTCCTACTGACGCCAGAGACAACTGCCGCCTTTTTCAACGATATCTAAACGCGCACTGTGCGCATCCAATTCATCGGCAGAGGCCATCAAAACCTTTAATGATTTTCTTGAAGATGTGAGGCGCTTAATAGATTCGCCATCAGCATCACTGCCATCTGACCGCCCCGCATTAAACTGCATTGACGTTTGACCACCGGTCATCGCCAGATAAACATCAGCCAAGATCTCCGCATCGAGCAATGCGCCGTGGAGAATACGTGCCGAGGTATCGATGGTGTAGTGTTTTGCCAAAGAATCGAGGTTTTTTCTCGCCGGCATATTGGCCATGCGCTTTGCCATGGCAAGGGTATCGGTGACCTTACAATATTGGTCGGTGGTGCCTATTGAGGCATCCAACATTCCGAACTCATTGTCCATAAAGCCCACGTCGAAGGGCGCGTTGTGCGCCACAAGCTCTGCGCCTTTTATGAAGTCTAAGAATTCTTCATGCACTTGCTTGTAAACCGGCTTGTCGAGTAGAAACTCATCGGTAATACCGTGAACGTCAATCGCATCAGGCTGGATTGGCATGTCAGGCTTAAGATAAACGTGAAAGTGACGACCAGTCAGTTTGCGATTGATGATCTCAACAGCACCAATTTCAATGATGCGGTGTCCCATATAGTGAGGACCACCCTCACGATTCATACCCGTGGTTTCGGTATCGAGTACCACGATTCGGCGCTGTTCTGGATTGTGACTGGTATTCATGGCGTTTTGTATGTCAGACTATGTGGATAAACGTTCAAGACTCTATAGTATCAAATCATGACGAAGCAGGTTGAAATTTTCACAGACGGCTCTTGTTTAGGCAACCCGGGCCCTGGCGGTTACGGCATTGTGCTGCGTTACAAGCAGAATGAAAAGACCCTAGCCAAAGGCTACACACTCACCACCAATAATCGTATGGAAATGCTGGCCACCATCGTCGCATTGCAAGCGCTTAAAGAGCCGTGCGAAGTGATCCTTACCACCGACAGCCAGTACGTGCGTCAAGGTATTACGCAATGGATCCATAACTGGAAAAAACGTGGCTGGAAAACCGCGGACAAGAAGCCAGTGAAAAACGCTGACCTTTGGAAAGCGCTCGATACCGAAACGGCGCGTCATACGGTTGATTGGCGCTGGGTTAAAGGTCACGCAGGTCATCGTGAAAATGAGATGTGTGATGAGCTTGCCAGAGCGGCGGCGGAAAACCCAACCGAAGAAGATACCGGTTATCAGCCTAGCTAACGTACGTCACCAGACTGCTGTTTATCTGCGGTTCGGTAACTGACGCTTGCGGGCGTCAGTTTCTTTTTCAAGCGCCAGTGCGGTTTGATCGGTTTTAGCGGATAGGTACGCTTTCTCGCGACGATAAAATATAAACTGCCCATTGGCGATGCCCAATCACCCATACTGCTCTCTAGCCAAGTCCACATCGTGCGATAACGTTTCATTGGAAACAACGCATAGGTGTCGGCATACACGACTTGGTAATTAAGTACCCCAAGCCAATCTTTAATGCGACCCGGCGTGAACATGCGGCCACTCCAAGGAAAATTGTTTTTACGCCATGGCATCAAGCTTGCCAATCCCGTAAAGCTCATGGGATTGAACCCGGTCAAAATCAAATAGCCATCATCCATCATCACCCGATCAACTTCGCGCAGTAAACGATGTGGATCTTCCGCATACTCAAGTTGGTGCGACATCACTATCGCATCAAAACTCTTTTCTAAAAATGGCAATTCGTAGCGGTCAGCGATAACATTGTGAAGAGGGTTTTTAACATCAAGATTAACTTGATGCTGAATATTGCAATTGCAGCTGGTTAACTCGCAGCTCAAACCACCTAACTTAAGTAAGTGGTAACCAAATAACTTAGGGCACCACTCGTCAAGGCGCGTTTGAATCGACTCTGATACCCATTGCCCATTGGCGAGTTCATCCCAGGAATGAGGATGGTCTACTTTTTTCTTGCTGCGAGCTGGTTTCATATTCGGGCAATCTCCCAAACCGAACTGGAGAAACAACAATGTTACATATCAAAAGCATACCTGCATTTAATGACAATTACATCTGGCTTATTCAAAATAACCAAAACTTGTGTGCCGTTGTCGATCCAGGCGACGCAGAGCCCGTAATTAACTACCTAGAGCAGCACGAGCTTGAGCTTGTAACTATTCTTGTGACCCACCATCATTGGGATCATACCGGCGGTATCGCCAAACTGATTGAGAAATATCCTTCTATCAGTGTCATTGGTCCTGAACACTCTGCTACTGAACACCTGACCCATAGGGTAGCCGAAGGTCACCGCATTAACCTTTTCCACGAAGAGTTTCTAGTATTGAACTTGCCTGGCCACACACTCGATCACATTGGTTATGTCGGTGATGGTAAGCTATTTTGTGGCGACGTTTTATTCTCAGCCGGTTGCGGGCGCATTTTTGAAGGCACGCCAGAGCAAATGTACAACTCACTGCAAAAGCTCACGCTTCTCCCGGAAGAAACCGAAGTGTACTGTACGCACGAATATACGCTGAGCAACCTCGCTTTTGCGCTAGCCGTTGAGCCGCATAATGAGTTCTTGCACCAATATCGCGATGACGCGAATCAGAAAAGAGCCAAAGGACTTCCGACTTTACCTACATCAATTGCCGTGGAAAAACGCATCAACCCGTTCTTGCGTACCACGCAAACCGAAGTTGTGAACTCGGTAGCAAATCGTAGTGCGAATAATGATCCTTTAGCCACTTTTACCGCATTACGTGAGTGGAAGAACGAATTTTAACGTTTTGCTGCTTGTTTGGCCCAACGCCTATTAGTATTATGCTCAGCCGTTCAAGTAAGAGGTTGTAGCAAACACAATGCATAAGAAATACAGTTGGGCATTTGCCCTGTTGCTGGCTGGTTGTCAAATGACTCAGCCAGATACAAGCAGCACCACAACAGAGCCAACCAACTCTCCTGCAGAAACAGCGACAACTAAAACAACAAAGCCCGTTTCCGTTAACACTCCTGAAGTAAAACCTGCATCGAAAGCACTCACGCCTCAACAACAAGAGGACGTTTGGAAGCGTATCGCGATGCAGTTGGAGATGGAGATCCCGGATAATGCGAAAGTCGATTACTATCGCAAATGGTACATCAAGCACCCTAATCACTTAAAAACGGTCTCGCAGCGCGCTAAACCGTTTTTATATCTCATTACTGAAGAGATCGAAGCGCGTGATTTGCCGCTTGAACTGGCACTACTTCCTATCGTAGAAAGCTCGTTTGATGCGTTTGCATACTCACACGGTAGTGCAGCGGGATTGTGGCAATTTGTTCCAGCCACTGGCAAAGCGTTCGGCCTAGATCAAACTTACTGGTTTGATGGTCGCCGCGACGTAACTCTGTCGACCAATGCTGCGCTCGATTACCTGACACAGCTTAACCGACGCTTTGACGGTAACTGGAATCATGCGATAGCGGCCTACAACAGCGGCGGCGGCCGAGTCTCTAGCGCGATTCGAAAAAATCGCAATGCAGGTAAACCTATCGACTTCTTCTCGCTAGATCTACCGAAAGAGACCAGTGGCTACGTTCCGAAACTGTTGGCTTTGGCTGATATTCTCGCCAACGCAGAGAAATACGGTGTTGATATCCCTGCGATTCCAAACCAACCCGCTCTTGAACTTGTCGAGCCAAATGAGCAGCTTGATCTAGCGATTGCGGCAAAGTATGCGGGTATCTCAGTGAAGGAGCTACAGAGCTACAACCCAGCATACAACCAATGGGCAACGGCACCAAATGGTCCACAAACCCTACTGCTGCCGGTCAATAGCGTTGAAAAGTTCCGCGTTGAGCTGGAGAAGAACCGTGGCAAAGGTATGCGTCTAGTACGCTACAAGGTGAAATCAGGTGATTCACTCAGTGTTATTGCTCAGCGCCACCAAACCACCACTAAAGTTGTTCGCAACGCGAATGGCCTAAGCAACAATAATATCCGCGCTGGTCAATACTTGTTGGTGCCGACGTCAACCAAAGACGATTCCACATACAGTTTGAGTGCGTCAAATCGCCTAGCCAAAACACAATCTACCTCACGCGGTAACTACAAAGTCACCCATAAGGTAGAAAGCGGTGATAGCTTGTGGTCGATTGCGAAAGCGAACAAGGTGTCACACCAGTCATTGGCAAAATGGAATGGTATGGGACCAAGAGACACATTGCGTGTTGGTCAAGAGTTAGTGATTTGGAAGAGTGCTAGCGATGGCGCTATCATTCGCACCATCTTTTACTCGGTTCGCAGCGGCGACACCATTAGCGGTATTGCTCACAAATTTAAAGTACGCACCAATGATGTAGTGAAGTGGAACAGCCTTCAGAAAAACAAATACCTTAAACCAGGTCAGAAGTTAAAACTGTACGTTGACGTCACTAAAACCAGCGCCTAACCGTTACTTCAGCGCTATAAATTGTAAAGCCAGTCTATTGACTGGCTTTTTTACACCTGTTGATCGTTCGAAAGGACTTAAACAAAAAAACGCCAAGCAGTTAGCTTGGCGTTTTTCTATTAAACTCGTCGAGTGAGCGAGGCGCGCCTCCCTATGGGCGGTACACTTTAACGTTGCTGAAGCCTTGTTCCTGCAAGTATAAGGCTTGCAAACGGCTCATTACACCACGGTCACAATACAACAGGTACGTTTTCGATTGGTCGAGGTCACCAAACTTAGTGCCTAGCTTGAAGAACGGCAGATGTTTCACTTCTACGTTATCAAGCTCTAACGGGCTTGCTTCTTCCTCTTCTGCACTGCGAATGTCTAGTACAATTGCATCGTTTTCAACCGATTCCACTTGCTCAACCTCCGGCGCCTGCTCTTGGCTCTCTTTCTCGATATCACGGATATCGATCATACGAGCATCAAGCACCACTTGTTCAAGTACAGCGAAATCAAATTTCTCTTCTTCCGCTTCAAGCTTCGCTTTAACTGCTTTGACCGTTGGCTTACGAGAGATCACGCCACAGTATTCAGGCATGGTCTTAGCAAAATCTTCGGTACCGATTTCACGGGCAAGATCGATGATGTCTTCTTTGTCCCAGTTGATAAGAGGACGAAGGATCAACGTATCTGTCACGCCATCGATATGGCGAAGGTTAGTCAGTGTTTGACTCGATACCTGACCCAAAGCCTCACCAGTAACCAAAGCTTCAATGCCGTATTTCTCAGCAAGCATACCACCCGCGCGCATGAACATGCGCTTGAGGACAACGCCCATTTGGCCGTCTTCAACTTTTTCAAGGATCTCAGCAACAACCGGCTCGAAGTCTACCGAGATGAACTTCACCTTCGCCGACGAGCCGTACTTGTTCCAAAGGAAGTGAGCTACTTGCTTTACGCCGATCTCGTGCGCAGGGCCGCCAAGGTTAAAGAAGCAGTAATGCGTTTTTGAACCACGCTTAATGTGCAGGTAACTAGACACGCCTGAGTCAAAACCACCCGAGATAAGGCTCAACACATCTTCTTGAGTTCCTAGCGGGAAGCCACCAAGACCTTTGTGACGTGCGATAACCTGATTAAGCTTGTCGTTCGCCACTTCGATATTGACGGTCACATCAGGCTTCGACAGCTTCACACGAGCGCTTTCTACCGCTTGGTTAAGGCCACCACCTACATAACGCTCAAGCTCAATCGAAGTAAAGTCATGCTTGCCACGACGCTTCGCACGTACCACGAAGGTTTTTCCCTCGATACGTTTGCCATTAAGATCAAGAACTTGCTCATAGATATCGTGCATATCAGTAAAGTCAGATTGCTGAACTTCAAGCACATGGTGGATACCAGGGGTCTGAGTCAGGATCTCCAATACTTCTCTATGATATTGGTCTGAACTTGCACTCACTTCAATGTGATCACGACGGTTAAACACCGCCACCGATTCCGTACGGCGCTGGATAATGATTCGCAGGTTGCACTCAAGGATCCTTGTAAAGCGCTTACGCACTGAATCGCTTTTTACAAAAATCTCTGGATGGGGCTTTACGATAAATCTCATAGTCTTTTCACATCTCGTTGCAATGCTGTCTGAGCGCGACAGTATGGGGAAACACATATCAACTGTAGTACAAATTCGCTCAACTCAGAGTGCAAACAATGAGACTTCACTGAGCGATTGTTCATTAGGGGCGCAAGTATACCCGCAACCTTTATAAGATGCGAGCAATCCACCCAATTCAAAAAAAGGGGGGTACTCAGCGATAAAAAAACAGAAACGCCAGAGCAAAGCTCTAGCGTTTTTAGAAGTCATGGCAATCACTTAACCATTAGTTGCCATCGGCCGATACCTCATCGGTATACACCGGCTCTCCTTGCATGATACTGATTTCAACTCTGCGATTTCGAGCCCGTTGTCGCTCGGTATCATTCGGTCCTAGCGGCTCTGTATCGGCGACGCCAATGACCCTAAGCCTTAGATGAGAGAAACCTTTCACCTTTTCCATCTCTTGCGCTACCGATACCGCGCGCTGTGAAGAGAGATCCCAGCTTGAGCGATAGAGCTCAGAATCGAGTGGCAGGTTATCTGTATGCCCGGAAACACGAACCTGACCTGGAATGTCTTTAACAAGATCGGCAACTTGCCTTACCAAGGGCCTAAACTTAGGCTGTAAGAACGCAGAATCTTCAGGGAATGCGCCTTTTTCTTGAATACGAATAACAAGCTGCTGCCCTAGGTTTTCCACCTCGACGGCACCTTGGTTGATCTCTTGCTGCAGCGCCTGCTTGATCACTTGCTCCAACTCTTCAAGATCTTCGTTTTGCTGTTCACTATCTGAAGATGCAGTACCAATCTGATTCTTTTGAGTACGGTCGGCGGTTTGACCGCCGGTGATCTTGCCATCATCACGCTGATTGCCCCCCGCCCTATCCGAATCTCCCTCTTGAAACTCTAAAGTCTGCTGGGTGATATCAATGGTTTGCTGCATGATCACATCAATTGGCGTCGGTTCAGGTCGGCCTGGTCTGAATTCTTGAGCAATAATACTGGTGCCCTTAGGAATGTCTTTCACCTCAAGGCGGTTTTGCACACCAAACGCAAACTTCATCGAACCTGCTATTTGTTTAAACTTCAGCACGTCCATTTCGGAAAACGACAGCAGCAGAACGAAAAAGCACATCAACAGCGACATGAGATCAGAGAAGGTCGCCATCCAAGCCGGAGCACCTGGAGGTGGACATTTACATTTGCCTTTCTGTTCCATCACTTAATCCCGTTACTAGTCACCACGGAAACGCTACTCGCCATCGAGATCGAACGCGCGCTTGTTTTCATTGATGTAATTTTTAAGGTAGCCATCGATAACGCGAGGGTTCTGGCCATCTTGAATTGCCAACACACCATCCATTATTAGACGACGATTAAGATTCTCTTGTTCCCTACGTAGAGTCAACTTATCGGCAATTGGAAAGAACAACATGTTCGCAAGCATCGCACCATAAAGCGTGGTTAATAGTGCAATCGCCATCGCAGGACCAATGGACTTAGGGTCGTCCATATTCGATAGCATCGCAACCAAACCAACCAAGGTACCAATCATGCCCATTGCGGGTGCAACATCTCCGTAAGCTCTAAACACTGCCGCACCTTTTTCGTGACGCTCGTCAGTAAGGGCGATGTCTTTTTGCATCGCATTGCGCACCACTTCTGCATCATGGCCATCGACGAGAAGATCAATGCCCTTTTGCATAAAGCTATTTTGAATGTCCATTTCCTCGAGCGCTAGAAAACCACCTTTACGCGCTGCGTCAGCCATTTCAACAATCTTAGCGATCAGATCCTCTGGTTCATCGGTTTTGAATATAAACGCTTTACTGGCGATTTTGGCGGCACCAAAGAATTGCCCTAGCGTGAATTTCATCAAGACGACAAATGTCGATCCCCCGATAACGATAAATACCGACGTAGTATCATAGTAAGTCATGATGCTGCCACCGAGCACCATCGCAATAATTATCGAAGCGACCCCACCAATGAGGCCTATCAGCGTTGCTAAATCCACTCAACACTCCATAGAAAATTTGACATCTTAGCCACTCAGACGAACCGAAAAGCAGCCCGAGTCTATCTCGTTACTTTTAGGTTATCGACCAAGTGGCCATATCTTTAAGTGATTTATGACCACAAAATCACAAAATTGCGTCGCCAACTGTCAGAACTCCTTCGCTTCCATTCGCTTTCTACAGAGAAGATAACGGCTTAGCTGGCAATATTGACGTTTTTTTTAGCAATCAAAATCCGCACAGTGGTTGTTAACAGCATTTTTCGCACCATAAGTTTGACCATCGCTAGCCGCTCATGTAACGTTCGATCATTTCATAAAAAATAAGTACGTTATGGCGACTAAGAAACCTGAGAACATGTCGTTCGAAGCGACAGTAGACGAGCTCGATACACTCGTAGAACAACTGGAAAACGGCGATCTGGCACTGGACGATGCGCTGAAGAAGTTCGAGCGTGGTATCGCCCTAGCGAGAGCTGGACAGCAAAAGCTGACCGAAGCGGAACAAAAAGTTAGCATCTTATTGGCTAAGGATGATGACGCCGATCTTCAAGACTTTACTCAGCCGTCAGAATAATTTCAAAAGTGAGTATCCCCATGATTGAGACTTTGAAGTCTTATCAAACCCGTAACAACCAGCAGCTGGACGCTTGGTTGGATGGCTACCCCTTTCAGCAACAACGACTGATTGAAGCCATGCGCTACGCCCTGCTTTTGGGTGGCAAGCGTGCGAGACCATTCTTAGTCTATGCCACTGGCTCTATCTTTGGTTGCAGTGAAGAGCAGCTCGACACACCAGCCGCTGCGATTGAGTGTATTCACGCCTATTCTCTCGTCCATGACGATTTGCCGGCTATGGACGATGATGAATTACGCCGCGGCAAAGCAACTTGCCATATAGAATTTGATGAGGCCACCGCGATTTTGACCGGTGATGCTCTGCAAACGCTAGCCTTCACCATATTATCAGAAGGGACTTTGGCGCCATTTGCCGAGTCGCAACGTATTACTATGGTAAAAGAGCTTGCGCGTGCTTCTGGTGCTGCGGGTATGTGCATCGGACAGGCATTGGATCTCGAAGCTGAAAACCGCCAAGTTACATTGGATGAGCTTGAGCGTATCCATCGCCACAAAACGGGCGCACTGATAAAATGCGCGGTTCAACTGGGCGCATTGGCAGCGGGTGATAAAGGTCGCGAATACTTGCCACAGCTTGAAACCTACGCTGAAGCCACTGGCCTCGCGTTCCAAGTTCAAGATGATATTTTAGACATTGTGGGTGACACCGAGACCCTTGGTAAGCCTCAAGGTTCAGATGTTGAACTGAACAAGAGCACCTACCCTGCATTACTGGGATTGGAAGGCGCTCAACAAAAAGCCACACAGCTTTTTGAAGAAGCACTTTGTGCTTTGCAAGCGATACCCTACAATACTCAACTTCTCGAAGACTTCGCCCGATACGTCATCGAGCGCAACAACTAGACTATATTAAAGCGCTAAATAACTATGACACTTGATATTTCAAAGTATCCGACACTGACATTAGCAAACACGCCAGAAGAACTTCGCCTAATGCCGAGGGAATCTTTACCTAAGCTGTGTGAAGAGCTTAGGACGTATTTGCTAAATTCAGTGAGCCAGTCTAGTGGACACTTGGCTTCCGGACTTGGCACGGTGGAACTCACCGTCGCCTTGCATTACGTCTACAATACGCCTTTCGACCAACTTATTTGGGATGTTGGCCATCAAGCCTATCCGCATAAGATCTTAACGGGTCGTCGTGAGCAACTTTCAACCATCCGTCAAAAAGATGGTCTGCACCCATTCCCGTGGCGTGAAGAGAGTGAATACGACACTCTGTCTGTTGGTCACTCTTCGACATCGATCAGCGCTGGACTGGGCATGGCGATTTCTGCCGCCAAAGAAGGTAAAGATCGCAAAGTCGTCAGCGTCATTGGTGACGGCGCAATCACAGCGGGCATGGCGTTTGAAGCGCTTAACCACGCTGGCGATGTGCATCCTGATATGCTCGTTATCCTAAACGACAATGAGATGTCGATTTCGGAAAACGTCGGTGCGCTGAACAACCACCTAGCTCAAGTACTGTCAGGAAGCCTGTACACCTCTATCCGTGAAGGCGGTAAAAAGGCGCTATCTGGCCTTCCGCCAATCAAAGAATTGGTCAAGCGCACCGAAGAGCACCTTAAAGGCATGATTGTTCCTGGAACCTTGTTTGAAGAACTCGGCTTCAACTACATCGGCCCTGTCGATGGTCACGATGTGAATGAACTGGTAAAAACGCTAAAAAACATGCGTGAGCTTAAAGGCCCTCAGTTCCTGCACATCATGACTAAGAAAGGTAAAGGTTATGAGCCTGCTGAGAAAGACCCTATCGGTTATCACGGCGTACCTAAGTTTGATCCGTCGCACTCAACCTTACCGAAAAGCAGCTCAAGCAAACCAACATATTCGAAAATCTTTGGCGATTTTTTATGTGATATGGCAGCTAAAGATCCATCGCTAATGGCGATTACGCCAGCGATGCGTGAAGGCTCGGGTATGGTTCGTTTCTCTAAAGAATATCCTGGTCAGTACTTCGATGTTGCTATCGCTGAGCAGCATGCTGTAACACTAGCAACAGGAATGGCTATTGCTGGTAATAGACCAATCGTCGCGATTTACTCGACTTTCTTACAGCGTGGCTACGACCAACTGATCCACGACGTTGCGATTATGGATCTGCCAGTGATGTTCGCCATCGACCGTGCAGGCCTTGTTGGTGCAGACGGTCAAACCCACCAAGGTGCGTTTGACCTTAGCTTTATGCGCTGTATTCCGAACATGGTGATCATGGCACCAAGTGATGAGAACGAGTGTCGTCAGATGCTTTACACCGGTCACATGCACACAGGTCCAAGTGCTGTTCGCTATCCTCGTGGTAGCGGTAATGGTACGGCACCAGAAGCTGAGTTTACCGCTTTAGAGATCGGTAAAGGCCGTATTGTTCGCGAAGGTGAGAAAGTAGCGATTTTATCATTCGGTACCTTCTTGGACAGCGCTTTGGTTGCAGCAGACAATCTCAATGCTACCGTGGCTGACATGCGATTTGTTAAACCTCTCGATGAGGCGCTTATCCGTGAACTGTGTGACAATCATGATGTGATCGTCACTCTCGAAGAAAACGCTACCGCTGGCGGCGCTGGCGCTGGGGTGATTGAGTTTATGATGAGTGAGAAGCTAATGAAGCCAGTGCTTAACCTTGGTCTTCCCGACAAGTTTATCGCACAAGGCACACAAGATGAGCTTCACGCTGAACTCGGCCTTGATGCTGCTGGCATCGAAGCCTCTATTCGCGATTACATCTCCAAGTAGAGACGCATCCACAAGTTAAGCAAAGAAAGCGACTCTAGGGTCGCTTTTTTATTGCTAGTTTGTCTCGTTCAGAAGACACAAAAAAAGCCGCAACCTAAGTTGCGGCTTTTCAAATTCATTGCATGGCAATTATGCGTTTGCTTCACGCTCAGCGATAAACTCTAGCGCCATCTTAATACGAGCAATCACGCGCTCTTTGCCAACAAGCTCCATAACAGCATCAACTGAAGGTGATTGACCACCACCAGTCACTGCAACGCGAAGTGGCATACCGATTTTACCCATGCCGATTTCTAGCTCTTCACAAACCGCAGCAATCACTTGATCTTTAATGTTTGCTGTTGTCCACTCTTCTAGCGCTTCTGTTTTAGCAAGCGCAACTTCTAGTGGCTGTTTAGCAACACCACGCAAGTGCTTCTTCGCAGCACCCGCTTCAAACTCAGAGAAATCTTCGTAGAAGTAACGGATCTGCTCTGCAAGCTCAACAAGCGTATTGCAACGCTCACCTACTAGCTTGATCACTTCTGTGATAGCTGGACCATTCTCTGTGTTTAGTTTCTGCTCATCTAGGTGCCATTGCAGGTGCTTAGCAACGTATTCAGGCTCAGATGTCTTGATGTAGTGGTTGTTCAGCCAGTTCAGCTTATCTGTGTTGAACGCTGATGCTGACTTAGAAATCGCATTCAGTGAGAACAAGTTAATCATCTCTTCTTGAGAGAAGATCTCTTGGTCACCGTGAGACCAGCCTAGGCGCACCAAGTAGTTGTTTAGTGCATTTGGTAAGTAGCCTTCGTCACGATATTGCATAACAGACACGGCGCCGTGACGCTTTGACAACTTAGCACCATCATCACCTAGGATCATTGCACAGTGAGCAAATGTCGGAACTGGTGCACCGAGTGCCTCGTAGATGTTGATTTGACGTGGCGTGTTGTTGATGTGATCTTCACCACGAACCACGTGCGTGATCCCCATATCCCAGTCATCTACGACCACTACGAAGTTGTAAGTAGGCGCACCATCGGTACGGCGGATGATAAGGTCATCCATTTGGCTGTTCGCAATCTCGATACGACCACGGATTTGATCATCAAATACTACGCTGCCCTCTTTCGGGTTGCGGAAACGAATCACACATGGGTCACCATCTTTAGCCGCCGCATTCGCTGCAACGATTTTTGGGTGGTTTGCATCGTAACGAGGGATCTCTTTGCTTGCTTCTTGCTCGGCACGGATCTCTTCGAGAAGCTCCTTTGGTGCATAGCACTTGTAAGCTTTGTCTTCAGCAAGTAGCTTGTCGACCATTTCGTTGTAACGATCAAAACGCTTCGACTGGTAGTACGGGCCCTCGTCCCACTCAAGTCCCATCCACTGCATACCTTCAAGGATCGCATCTACCGCTTCCTGAGAGTTACGCTCAAGATCCGTATCTTCAATACGTAGAACGAATTCACCGCCTTGGTTTTTAGCAAATAGCCAAGAGTAAAGTGCAGTACGCGCACCACCGACGTGAAGATAGCCAGTTGGGCTTGGAGCAAAACGTGTTTTAACCGTCATCGAAAGTACCTTGTTGTCAACGTCGCACAATGCTTGTCATCGTGCGTTGCAAATTTTGGGCGCTATTTTATCACCTTACACTAATTCTACAATCTCTATACCTAAATGAGATGAAACCACTTGACCTTACCCTTGAGGGAAGGTTTATGTTTAGCATTAATAGACAAGTATCGAGGTTGGTTATGGTTACTTACACACTCAATTTATCAGGCTTATCCTGTATGGGTTGCGTAAAAAAAGTGCGCAATGCACTGGAGCAGGCATCGGCTAACATTGAAATCAAACAGCTTGATAAACACGCGTTAACTGTCTCGACTGATGCCAACATCGATGACATTATCCAGCCTATCGCCAACCTAGGCTTTGAGGCAAAACCTGTATGGTATTTTGAGTTATCAGGTCTTAACTGTGGCAAATGCGTCGCAAAGCTTCAGGCTCAGCTTGAAACACTCGACTCAAGCAATATTATCGCGTTAAGTAAGCAATCACTTACCATTGAATCAAATCTTGGCGTTAATCTCATCCAAGACAACATTGAGCAAGTGGGCTTCCAAGCAGTATTGAGCGATGCCCCGCAAGCCGAGATCGCTAGCAGTGAGCTAAACAATACAACAGAAAACAAGCCTAGCGATTCCGTGAAGGCTTCAGCCACCAGCTCACCGGCTTCATCTCAATCAGATTCCAGCATTCAACTACTTATTCAAGGGATGACATGTGCCAGCTGCGTCTCGTCCGTCGAAAAAGCGCTGCAATCGGTAGTTGGCGTTGACAAAGCACGAGTCAACCTTGCAGAACAAAGCGCGTTAGTACTTACTAGCTTAACTAACTCAGATATTGAACAACCACTGCTTCAGGCGATCAAAGAAGCGGGTTATCAAGGTGAGATAGTTGAAGACTTAGCTTCAACACAAAAAAAACAGCAGCAATCGCTTCAACAGCATCAAGCACTGCAAAAACGCAATACGTATTGGGCATTGGCCATGGGCGCACCTCTCATGCTGTGGGGGTTACTTGGTGGCAGCATGACGATACAAAACTCTACGGATCAGCTTGCTTGGGGCGTTGTTGGCTTGCTGTGTCTGTGGCTTCTTGCCACCGCTGGTCGTGCCTTTTATGCCAACGCATACCAAGCCCTTAAGCACAAACGCGCAACCATGGATACATTAGTCGCCCTTGGCACGGGTGCAGCCTGGCTTTATTCCATGTTGGTTGTACTCATGCCATCTTGGTTTCCAGAAGCATCACGCCATGTCTATTTTGAAGCGAGCGCGATGATTATCGGTTTGATCTCCCTCGGTCACTTTATTGAAGCGAAAGCAAAAGCGAAAACCAACCAATCCTTACAGGCACTGATGAATTTGCAGCCTCAAGTCGCGACGGCCATTATCGACGGTCAAGACATTAGCCTTGCGGTGGGTGACATTCAACTAGGGATGTTGCTGCGCATTAAACCGGGAGAAAAAGTGCCCGTTGATGGCGAAGTCATTGAGGGTCATAGCTATCTGGATGAGTCGATGTTAACGGGTGAGCCAATTGCGGTTTTAAAAGGCGTTAAGGATAGCGTTTCCGCTGGAACCGTAAATACCGATGGCAGCTTGGTGATCAAAGCGACTGGGATTGGCGCAAATACCATGCTTTCGAGAATCATCCACATGGTAAGAGATGCTCAAAGCAGCAAACCTGCTATCGCCAAGCTTGCGGACTCTATTTCCGCGGTATTCGTTCCCGTTGTCGTAGCTATTGCACTGCTTGCTGCCTTGGTCTGGTTTTTCATTGGGCCAGAGCCTAAGGCAAGCTATATGCTTGTTGTGACCACCACAGTACTCATAATCGCCTGCCCATGCGCTCTTGGGTTAGCGACGCCGCTATCCATCACTGTGGGTATCGGTAAAGCAGCCCAAGCAGGCATACTGATTAAAGATGCGGATGCGCTGCAAAAACTCAGCAAAGTCAACGCCGTGGTATTTGATAAAACCGGCACCTTAACGCTCGGGCAGCCGAGAGTGCAAACCGTCCATCCTATCGGTATCAGTGAAACAGAACTGGCTAAGTGGGTTGTGCCACTTGAAAAACGCTCGGAGCATCCGCTCGCTAAAGCGGTTACCGACTATTGGAGTGGCGCTAATCCCCTTGAGCCAGAGCAGTTTGAGAACCTAAAAGGCAAAGGCGTGCAAGGCATTGTAGATGGAAAGCGAATCGTTATTGCTTCAATCAATCACATTAAAACACTGGGTATCGACCTACAGGCACTTGAAATCCCTCTTGCTCAGGCCGCCAATCAAGCACATACACCAATCGTCGTTGCTATCGAGGGTCAAGCCGTCGCATTAATTGCAATTGCAGACGGGATAAAAACCGATGCCGCGAATGCCGTCAACTCTCTAAAAACACAAGGTATTCACACTATTATGCTAACTGGCGACAACCAGCATGTTGCTAGTGTCATTGGAGAACAACTAGGCATAGATGAAGTCATTTCTGAGGTACTGCCGGACGAGAAAGCCGCGCACATTGCCTCACTAAAGGGCCGCCATCAACATGTTGCAATGGTAGGCGATGGTATTAACGATGCACCAGCACTTGCGCTGGCCGATGTGGGCATTGCAATGGGCACTGGCAGTGATGTCGCCATAGAAAGCGCTCCTATGACGCTACTCAACAGCAATCCAGCCAGTGTCAGTTATGCCATCTCGCTATCGCGCGCGACGGTACGTAACATTAAGCAAAACCTATTTGGCGCCTTTATTTACAACACCCTAGGGATCCCTATTGCCGCAGGTGTACTGTATCCTCTGTTCGGATTTTTGCTTAGCCCGGTTTTTGCGGGCGCAGCAATGGCACTTTCGTCGATTACTGTCGTAACTAATGCCAATAGATTGAGAAAGTTTCAGCACAAAGGCTAACCGCTGCCATATGCGATATTGATAGCTTTGCAGCTCATTGTTTCTAAAGATAATTACTTAAAAGGAAGGATTATGTCGACCACTAAACGAATGATAAAACTGGCTACATTATCACTGGCCGTATTCACTGGCTCGGCGTTTGCAACCAACGTACTGACCTACAAATCTCCTTACTGCGGCTGCTGTAAGGATTGGGTTACTCATATGAAAGATGCTGGCTTTAACGTCACGGTAGAAGACCATAAAAACATGAACCCGATTAAGCAAAAATTAGGGGTCACACCAGAGCTCGCCTCGTGTCACACCGCGGTGATCGGTGATTATGTATTTGAAGGTCACATCCCAGCAGACGATATCAAAGCATTTTTAGACAACCCACCTAAAGGCGCCAAAGGACTTGCAGTACCTGGCATGCCAGTAGGCTCGCCAGGTATGGAGTATGGCGATCAGAAAGACCCATACCATGTCTATGCTTACAATGAAAAGGGGCAGGTTTTTTCTTACCGCTCGCATAACATGTAATCAAAAGCGCCCACGTTACCGTGGGCGTTTTTACATGGAGCCAATGCATCAAACAGTTGGTTAGAAATGGTAGCTACCACCAACAACAAACGCCGAGTTTGCAGTACCACGCGGGTAATAAGGCGTTCTAAAGTGTCCCTGACTTTTGTATTCAAAATACGGCTGAAACGCATACTTGGTTAGCGTGAGCCTAAACTCATGATCCATCGCATTGTCGCGATAATTGTAATAAGGGTAGTAAGCTCCGCCCATATGAATCACATTGTTATAGTGTAATTTAATAGGATGCGATTTCAGTTGGTATGCGATCTTGTTGTCAAAGCGATAATCGATGTCCGGCTTATAACCGAAACGGTCATGCTGCGCATACGCTTCCACACGTGTACGGTGACTAAGCGAAACCCCCTCATCAAAGTCATAGCCAATCTTAAATAAAGGTCGATACTGCATTGTCTCGCCAAGCTGCATCAAATGCTCGTACCCGGCTCCTAGCCAAAAGTTTTTCGACATTTGAAACTTCTGCTCGATCCCCAAAGTCGTCAGAGGTGCCCGTGCTGAGTGACCGTAATAGACATTATCATGGTGATGATGGTGACTGTGTGGCGTTTGACCAATTGGAATATCTTCAATCTTAAAGCGTACTGTCGTATCCGTATCAAACGTGTGACCTGCTTCCATTTTAGCGGTGGTCTTTGATTCATAGAGATAGGTGCTGTTGAATTGGAGATTGCCCTCGATGTACGAAGAGGCGGCGCTGGTTCCAAAACTCGAGAGAGTGAAAAGCGCAATCAATAAGTGTCGCAAAAAAGCTTCCTTGTGCTTAAAAATTTGCGGCAATAATGAGGGGATATGAATGAAACGCAAGTTCTGACATTGTCATCGCCAAGCTAATTGAAAAAGAACAAAAATACATGTAAGAACTTATTTTTCAAACACTTAAAAACAAAAATCAAAAGTACAAGTCAGATGCACGTCATCGCTGACGACTGTTCATACACAATACTGACTTGCCCGCTACCCTACTATACAACTCTTGTGTGCTTTAAAACTTTGAAAAAAACTACCAAAAAAAATAAGCCGGGCTGAACCGGCTTATCTCACGATATTTATGAACTCACAATCGGCCAAGGCTTTGGTTTGACCGACCATCGTTGTATCTCATGCGAAATCGCCAATCTAGTTCATCACACACTCCAGCATACGGCTTACCCATAATCCCTAACTTATAGGCATCCTGACTACAATACTCTTCTCGACCTTTCTCATAGCCATCTAAATAAGCAGCAAAAAGCGATTCCTGTGTGAGCTCTAGCCACTCCTGATCTTTTTTAATAAATCCTTTTTGGCCTTCTTCATATCCGAATTGACTCCATGACTCAGTAGAACCATCCGTTGGTAAGTTTGTCGCCGCGCATCCCGCTAATACCATGGTGAGTAACATGGCTCCCAGTGTCGTCCAGTTTCTCATGAACACCTCCAAACGTCAGAGTTGAGTGATTTGAGCGTTTGTACGAAAACGCACCGAATGTGTTCATTATCACGTATTCAAAAAAAGTCTTCACTACCCAAGAGACCAAAGCGGTGGTTATTGCGAGACATCACTTGAATTTAACACCAGATTTTACATTCATTACATACAAAAAAGGCTCCCGACGGAGCCTTTTTTCAGGGGCAAATAACTTCTTAGAAGCCGTAAGAAGCACCGAATACCAATGCATTGTTTTCGTTGTTCGCTTGGTTACGGTACTCGATGTATGGTTGAACACCGCTACGCGTCCAAGTTGCACGAAGCTCGTGATCCATAGAGTTGTCAGCATCACCTTGCTTGATCACATAAATGTTGTTGTAACTAACCGCTAGAGGCTGATCTTGGAAAGCGTAAGCGATTTTGTTGTCTAGACGAGTTTCGTCGTTAGTTTTTACACCGCCACGTACGTCATCCGCTTGGATGTGGTGACGAGTACGGTTGCTTAGAGAGATACCGTTGTCGAAGTTGTAACCGATTTTAATAAGTGGACGGTACTGGAACGTCTCACCCGCTTGAATTAGGTGATGGTAACCTGCTGCTACCCAGAAGTTGTCATTGATGTTGAACACTTGCTCTGCACCAAGAGTCGTGAACGGAAGAGGGTTGTTTGCAGCGCTTGGGTCAATTTTGCCTAGAGGAATACCATCAAACTCCACTAATAGTGTGGTGTTAGAATCAAAAGTGTGACCCGCTTCTAGTGTAGACGTCTGTTTTGCGCCTTGTAGGTAAGTAGAGTGAAATTGAACGTTACCTGTTACGTAAGAAGAACCAGCGAATGCGCTTGTTGAAGCTACTGCTAGAGCGGTAAGAGCGAGAACTTTTTTCATGGTTAAAACACCTTTAATTGATTGTGTGTGGGCGACTTATGTTGTCGTCTTGTTACATTGCCGATTTGGCTTGAGCACAATATAACGACATTTATTTCGCGCCAACAAATAATAAGCGCCCTTTAGTGATCTTTATCACCAAACACAAGTCAAATAAAATATAAATACAATAAAAACAGAGATTTAAATGAATATAAAAACCAATATCTATTTTTGTAAAACGATGTAACAAGATCGTCATCACAAAAAAAGCCCTAGAAATCTACAACAAATACTGAAAATGGCAGAAAACCGTAGACATCCCACTCACAACAGACACTAAAACTGTGATCTAGGTGATTAATTTTAGAAAAAACAACGCTGTTTTTTAACTAGCAACACCACTTAATTCACCACAAAATATAAGTATCAAATGCCCGACTTAGTCGACTAAGGGGTAACAAAGCCGACTATGTTCGTGTCTATTTTTGATTATGCTGGTTAATCAACTCAAGAAAGTCTTCAAACCCGACAAAACCTGAGGCATGTAGCACCGTCGCGTCAAAATCCATTGGGCTACCAGCTGTATCTAACAGTGAAAAGTCTAAGCTTTGTTCAAACGCTCGTGCATCCGCTTTGTCACGAAATAGACGATAAGATAACTGGCTCTCGCCTTTTGGCAGGGTAAACTCCAACACTATAGGGTTTGAGCGATGTTTTTCCTTCATGGTGTTATAGGGAACTGGCTGCTCAAGTGTCACTAGAATCTGATTCTCTCCTTTAGGTAAGTTCAGCAATTGCTGGCTGACTAACCACTCTTTATCGACCGCTTTACCATTAACCACATGTACCACGATACCTCTACTCAGCGATAGAACACTGTCCTCGTTCGCTTTTGCACCACAGGTGACTAACAATGCCATCAGAGCCATTACTATCTTTTTCATGCTTTACCTCTAGATAGGGAGGCATTGCCTCCCTGAAATTAACCAACGATTAGAAAACGTACTCTACGCCTACAGAAACTTCATTAAAGGAGTCCGACTTCCAGCGTCGGTAAGCAACATCTTGCCCACCTCGTACTGGCACCTTGTTGTCTCCCATACGCACATCTCTGGCACGAAAATAAAGAACCGCTGTTGGGTCAACATAATACATAGCTTGGAATGAGATCACGTCATCATCAGTACCCGCAAGCTT
Organism: Vibrio wakamikoensis; assembly: GCF_050337275.1. Classification (NCBI taxonomy): domain Bacteria; kingdom Pseudomonadati; phylum Pseudomonadota; class Gammaproteobacteria; order Vibrionales; family Vibrionaceae; genus Vibrio; species Vibrio wakamikoensis. Next base: position 47,394 of record NZ_JAKJST010000024.1, read on the forward strand.
TTTGCCATTCACGTGCAGTTCCTCATTTTTCGCATAACCCAGTTTGAACTGCCAATCAGCAATGTCGTACATGATGGCACTTGATAAAGCGTTTTGTTTCTCTTTTCGTCCCGTGTCGATACCCGAGGTCACTGAAGCGTCTTGCCAGCGGTACTGAGTGAAGAATGAAATACCGTTGTCAAACCACCCTTGTAGACTTGCTAAGTAGGTGTTGTTATCCCAAATTCGGCTATCCGAAACCTTCTTTTCTGTCGTTCCCGGCTTTTCATAGCTCAAGGTTTCCTTGGTATTGCGGTTAAGCTCATACGCCCCCGACACCAAAAACGGCCCAACTTTATAGTGCGCTGCACCGCCCTGCCACCAGCCTTGATCATTACCAACCGCCGCTGCCTTAGTTCGACCGTAACCGAGGTCAACAGATAGGCCACCCCACTCCGGTGAATCCCAACGGACTGTATTGGATGAGCGATCTTGGAACTTAGCACCACCAATTAGTCCCCCCCAATCCCAAACGTCACCCATACCAGGGTTGGCACCAGGCCAATCAACAATTTCATACATAGGCGTCAGCACTCGACCTAAGCGAATTTGCCCAAACGAGTCCCAATCTTCGAAACCGACAAAGGTATCACGCTCCCCCAAGCCACCGCTTGCTTCATGGTTCTTATAGGAAGGGTCAACATAGCCCGATTCTATCTGCCATATAAACAGAGGCTTAAATTTGGCAAACTGTTTGCTGCCTCGAAAACCTATTCGGCTTTCATTATTGGTTTGAAAACCTTCTAAGTTCGGTGAGTTTTCATAATCACGAACGTGAGCTTGCAGAGCAATTTTTCCGTATACCTCGTATTTCATGCCTGCTTTGATTGCTTCAATATCGACAATGTTATCGGACGCAAAAGCCCCTGCCGACAAACACGTCAGCATTAGTACTGTTTTTTGTTTCATTGCTTTTTCTTAATTGTGGCCTCCCTTTCTCAAACATCCTTTGTTGTGCGCAAGAAAGGGAAGCGTTGGAGGAAAGGGATCTAGTTTTCAGAGGTTAAGGTGGTCACGCGGCTGGCTCTTTTAGCTTGATAATCAACACTGCGTATCCAAATTTCGCCGGAAACACTTGGAACACGGTTTACCTCATAGCTTTGCCAACTTGCGCCGCGGTCTCGCGAATACTGAAGTGCCACGCCGGGGAAGGCGCTATTCATATAGAGCTTACCTTGCTCAATCACAGCGCCTGGCACTGGCAACCTGTAGTGAACATTGGCTTTAGCGAGCTTATTCAGTTCACGCTGCCCTAGAGCATTGGCGAATCGATTGAAATCTTTGGTTAGTGCCGCTTCGTCTACATAGTTAGATTCTTGGCTGTACGCTCTTGTAGCCTGATAATCCAGCTCCCACTCTGCTTTGTGCCAAGCACGCTCAGCCGCTGCGATGACACGCGGGAACACCATATATTCATATTGTGCGTCAGTGCGAACAGTCTCTGACCATAACTGCGCTGACATGCCATAAAATGGTGCCGCCTCTACTGATCCTTTGGCACTAAATCCGTTTCCATCACGATCAACAGAGGTTTCGGCGTTTTGCGGCAGGTTGTCAGGTGCAAAGGCAAACATTTTTCTTGAATGGTTGTACCGTGTCGCCCAGTAGTAACCGCGCTCTTTTGGATCAAACTCATATGGAAAGTCCATATAAAGATAATCTGGACTCGAGATGATCACCTGATAACCTTTGTTCGCCCATTGATACGCTGATGTTGAGCCGCCCCAATAGAGCGTATCCCAGAAATTGACACGAGTTTGTTTCGTGGCGAATTCAGCAGCGCTGTTCGCTGTTTTAAGGCCATCTTGCCAAGCTTGAAATGCGCCGACATTCAATTCTGCCGCCGACTTGGCAACCTGCTTGGCAAAATAACTCGGTAGTGCCTGCACTGAGTCAACCGTGTTATTAGCAATAAGCGCCTGACATTTTGGCGACTTCTCAAATGGATGATGTTCTGCGCTGAGCTCAATCTCACCCTTGCCAAGCACTTTAGCTTTCGAGCTTACATCTTGATAACCACCTAGCTTTTTGATGTTTTTCGCTTCATCTCCGCCAAAATGCCAAGTCGTCAATGGCACTCCTGCTGCCTCATGCATAGCTAAAATTTCAGTCATTACTTTTTTCACGAAGCGGTGAGACGAATCAAGGCATGGATTTAGAAAGCTTTTACGGTCGTAGAACTGAACCGTCGTGACATTGGATGTATCTTGAGGATCGAGCAATCGAAACTCATTGGCCTTTTCCATCTCACCGAGCTTAGCGTACTTACGATGGCGCGCTTCCATAGACACTACAGCCGCTCTGGCGTGCGCTGGCATGTCGATTTCTGGAATGACTTCAATTTGACGCGCTGCGGCATATTGCAAGATATCGATGTAATCTTGTCGGCTGAAGAAACCCGATCCAAAGTTATCGCTAGTAGGCCCAGAGCCAAGCTGAGGCAACAAGCAGCGAGTTTCCGATTTATCGAAACATCGCTTAGCACCAATGTCTGTAAGTTCAGGCAAACCTGGGATTTCTAGACGCCAACCTTCATCATCTGTAAGGTGCAAATGAAGTTTGTTGAGCTTATACGCCGCCATTTGATCTAGGGTTTGGAAAATTGCGGACTTGGAATGAAAGTTTCGCGCCACATCCACCATCACGCCGCGATACTGATACCGTGGAGCATCGGCGACATCAACCAAAGGCAACACCGTCGGTTTTTGGATATCCACCAGAGAAAAAATGGACTGAACCGCATAATACAAACCAGTCTCATCAAAAGCGGTAATGGCTATGCCGCGATCGGTAACCGAAAGTTGGTAACCGCCATTGACCCGAAGCTTGCTATCTAGTGCATTGGGATCAATATCGCCATAAACCTTTTGCTCACCTTGCCCAGCCAGTCCCAACGTCACCGCTCGATGCTCAATGGCTTCTAACGCTTCGTTAGAGAGTGGCAATGACGTAAAATCTAGCCCTTGGCTTATGTCCAAATTTCCTTTGCTTAAGCGAACTTGATTAGGCGTTGGTACTATATGACTTGCGATATCGAGTTGGTCTAAGTCTTGGTTTTGCTCGAATCGCGTTTTTGGCGTCATCAGGGTATTGTTATCCGTCGACACACGTTTTAATAGGCTCGGTGCAATGGGTTTAACAAACTGACTTAGATCCTCAGTGTCCATTTGCTTGAGCACTCTAGGCTCTGCCTGTTCATGATTCACAAATGCTCGCGGCATGAAGTCCGATGCAAACAACTGCCAATATTCGCCGATCACCGGAATATCTAGACTTTCACCTTGCTCAAGACCTTTAAACGCAACTGTTGGTTTAAGCTCATATAAGTCACCTGTAAGGCGTGCTATCGTGAACTGTTCGCTATCCAAAGACAAAATAATACGCACACTGTGTATGTACAAAGACCAGTCTTTGTTGTTGATAGCTTGACCTTGATTGCTAAGCGTCATCACACTTTTATTGCATAGCGCCCAATCAGCTCCCAATGTTTGGCAAGGCAAGTTATTCACGTCTGAGGTGTTGGCCTCAACCTGATAATGAATCAACAGATCTTCTGAAATACGATCCACCAGTTGTTGTGGCGTTTGCGTCGCATGGGACATTCCTGATGCCAAGATGGCTAAGCTAATCATGCAGTTACGGAACATGAGTTCTCCGGATGGAAGTAAATTATGCGGCACAAGTTATCTTCCCCTTCAGCAGCTTCAATTAGCCCTCCAAATAACTGTGATCTCCATCGTTATCAGAAAAACAAACAAAAAGTAAAATCAATAATTACAGCAACTTAAAACCATTGTGTCGTGATTTTTCAGAATACCCGCCCAACAATATGACGCTTTTGTTACAGTGAATTTTAGAACTTCTTCCCCATATTCAAACCAATTGATATCCTTTGGTTATCCCTTATTTTCATTGAGCTTAAAAATGTTAGTCGTCTCGCAATTCACCTGGTCAGCATTTAAACCCCAAAAGTCCATTTTGACGTTTTCTACGTTACTGATTTCATTACTTTCTTTTGTTGCCTCCGCAGAGCCTCTGCTATACAAAGCACAAAAGGGGTCACAAACACTGTATTTATTCGGCACCGTTCATGTTGGTTCTAGGTCTCAGCAAGCGATAAACCAGCCTGTAGAAATGGCAATCAAGCAAAGTGACGCGCTCATCTTAGAAGCTGAACTCGGGGGCAATATCAACTTTCCCAGCCTTGTTGAACATTCAGTGAGGGATGTATTAACAAATAACGAACTAGCGCAGCTCAATGAAATTGCCTCAGAGACCCAGCTTAATATTGATATGCTAAAGTCCCTGCCCTCATGGCAAGCCGCTTTGGCATTACAGCAACATGTTTTTACAGCACTCGACTTTCATGCTGAGTTTGGCGTAGAACACCAGCTCAGCAACTGGGCACAAACTCATGCCCTCCCTGTCAAAGGGCTCGAGTCGCTACAATTTCAAATAGACTTACTTGCGAATCAGCCGCAAGGCGGAAAGCAAATGCTGCTTCAAACAATCGAAGAATGGCCGTATACCGAAAACAACATCCTATGTTTGATCAAGTCATGGAGTCATGGCGATGTCGCTAACCTTGAGGCGATGCTGCATATCGACAGTGATAACGACGACTTTTACCAGCGGTTTCTAATCGACAGAAACAAAAGTTGGGTTCGAAGCTTAGTAACGTCATCGGAGTATCAAAAGGGGACATATTTTATCGCGGTTGGGGCATTGCATTTAGTTGGGCAAGAGAGTGTGGTGGCGTTACTTAAGCAGCAAGGATTTACTATTGAACAGATAAGTCATTCAAAATCGGCTCACTGCAGTATGAAAACGCATGTATAGCGTCTTAAACCTGAGACACTATAAGACAACAAAACGATGAAAAACTGCAAAGACGAGTGACTTTTTCGGAATTGACTGCTTTTGTCACAACAAGTCTGTGCACGTTAGTAAAAAAACGCTATAAATCAAATTATTAACCTCATCCTGAGTTAGATATTGTTAGAAACAAAGTAATGCTAGATAGGTTGTTTATTCGATTTCATTCATTTAGGCAGTAATGCTACTCTAAAACAATTCTTTTTAATTTCAGCATATTATTTATTCTCGCAAACAATTAAGTCATACTTATTTGGAAATAAAAATTTTTTTATTTTTTCAATATTTTTTGATCTTTATTCTCTGATACTCATACTTAGAACGACTCGCCAAATTTGCGAGATATATCACATTATCTGTATCGATTGAGAGGGAAGGTTATGAAATACATCAAAGCACTGTTGTTAGGAGGCGTACTCGCATTCTCATTGCCAAGCGCAGCATACCAAAGTTCAGCAGCCGGTCCATTTGTAGACTGCCAATTACCGGACGGCTCTCGTACTTTTGTACCACTTGTGGTTTGTCAGCGAGCCGGTGGGGAGAAACTGTTTTAGGTCATCGGTCTCTGTACAACAATCTATGGCTGTATGCAACTAGCGCGTGCAGCCCTTTTTTAAATCGTCAACAATCGGGCAAGTTGAGTTTTCGTCACCCGGACATAGAGATATCCAATCAATTAACTGACTCTCTATGGTGTGCAGTTCTAGAATTTTTTTCCTAACCTCATCTAATTTCTCAGTCGCCTTTTTTTTTACTTCGGCACTCATGCGCTGTTCGTTCATCGAAATAAGTACCAACTCACGGCACTCATCCAAAGTAAAACCTACACCTTTAGCTCTAGCAATAACCCTTAGTTCTTCAATATGATGCTCACCATAGACTCTATACCCATTACCTTCTCGTTCGGGCAATGAGATAAGCTGCTTGTCTTCATATAAGCGGATCGACTTTGCCGTTAGCCCGGTACGCTTGGCCACTTCACTAATGTTCATTACTTACCTTCGTTTCACATTGGACAACAGAGTGATAACTGTCTCGCAAAAATATGTTCTTCCTTCTCCAGTTTACATAGCACTGCTATTATTCGCGAAACAAAAAAACTAAAATCATGGTTACCCTACACAAAGATTGCCATACAGGCAAAGTCTAAAGGAGTGGCAATGAAGCTAAAATACCCTATGCTAGCGAGTCTCATGCTCGCACCATCAATCGCATTCTCAGCCGTTACCGTTAAAGTACCAAATGGCATTCAAGTATTAACCGTAAACGAAAAGGATTCTGGCTACTCGAGCTTTGGCTTTGATTCTAAAAACGACATTCAACTTGAAGATGGCGTCAATCAGATCGTATTCCGTATCTCCAAAATCGTCATGGAGACGGGCTCAGAAAAAACAAAGTATAAATCTCAACCTTTGGTGGCAACATTTGAAGGTAAAGATGCTATTTTGTCATTTGATGTGCCCAACATAAAAACTCTCTATGAAGGCAGCATGTTTAATGACAAACCCACATTTGATATCAACGTAAGCTCCGGTGAAGTCGTTAATGTTAATAAGGGTCAGTTAGGTCTTACTTTTAGCCTTGCTGCTGACATGGTAAAAGAAGTTGAAAACTACAATCAAACTGACCTACCTGCAAGTTTAAAAAACTACCGCAATCCAACACTACTAGTAAGCGAAAAAACAACCGACCACTATGACAGCCTGAAAACAACCTTTAAATCCGCATCATTAGAGGATAGAAAAAAATTCCTAACTTGGGCTATTAGTAATCTTGATGACTAATTAAGTTATTTAATAAGAACAATAAACTCGCTATTCATATAGCGAGTTTTTTATTTTTGGCGATTCAAACACGTAAAAAAGCCGGCTCAGAGAGCCGGCGAATTAGGCAGTATATTGTATTGAGATTAGAAGTAGTATTCTACACCTAGACCCCAACCAAACTCATTGTCAGAACCATCTTTAGAGATCATGTATGGACGAACATAAGTCACTGCAGAATCATCTAGGAAGTAAAGAGCTTGAGCAGAAACGATGCTGTCAGCTGTATCAGCGACTGAAGAGCCGTCAAGTTTCACATCCATATTTGCTGCATAGTTCGCTTTAAACTGCCAGTTCTCTACACCACTGAATACAACACCTAGAGAGTAACTATCTTGCTCAAGCTTAGTGTTTTCAAACGTTTCAGTTTTGTCATCACCGTTCTCTTTGAATGTAACTGTGATGTTGCTGTAGTCTGCAGCTTCACGTTTGTAGGCACCGTAAAATGCAAATGTATCAAAGTTTAGCTCGAAGCCTAGTAGCGCAGCGTTAGTATCAGACTCACCTTTCGCATCAAATTCTTCGCCAATTGTTGGACCTTCACCAGGGTTTTGGTTCTGCCAACGCTTAACTAGATCACCTAGCTTACTGATTTGACGGTCTTGGCCTGCTTCATAACCACCGTGTACTGTAAAGAAACCAGTTGTATAGTGAGCGCCCAAACCAACAAAGTTAGAATCTTTAACATCTTCTGCACCGCGACCTGCAGCTACGTTAAACGTAAAGCCACCAAGGTTTGCAGAGTCATAACGAACCATGTTTGATTGACGGTCATAACGTGCACCACCGATGATGTCGCCGCCCCAGTCAAAGATTGCACCAGCGCGCTGACCTGAGTATGGCCAGTCAATGATTTCGTATAGAGGCGTTAGCATACGACCGATACGGATACGACCTGCATCTTCAAACTCAAAACCACCGTAGGTATCACGAACACCCAGACCGCTACCAGCGCCATCGTCACCAACGTTACCGCCTTCAAGTTGCCAAATGAACTTAGGACCGCGAGCCAGCTCATGAGAACCGCGCAAACCAAAACGAGATTCGTTTTCTAACTTGATTGGAGCATCACCGCCGCCAATTTTGTCTTCGCCAAATTGCCAAACAGAAAGCGCAACCTGACCATATAGATCAACTGTGTCTGTTGCTGGTTTCGCTTGTACTGCACCTGCCATTGTTAATGACGCCACTGCTGCACCTAGAAGGGTGCGTTTAAACATTTTTTCCATGGAATTAAACTCCTAAAAATGGGTATAGCTGCTGTCCATAATTCACGCTTTAGTTGGCCGCCGAAGAGTGAATCATTTCCTTTTTATTTTTAATCAGAACTTCCGATTAATTTTGCTGTCTACACTGTGTGCATCCATATTCACTAGACTAACTTCGCGAGAAAAAATATCAATTCAAGACTTATTTTGGGTAAAAAAAATAGGAGGCACTACAAATTTTGGGGTGAGTTATTGATGGAGATCTTATTTTTAAAACGCACTTTAATGAAATGCTTTACACTGATAAATCACCGCTATTTTGGCAGTTTAACCATGACTTTTCGTGAAGTGACTCGCATGGTATTTATTTTATTTAAATTATTAAAAATATAGCGATCGCGACATTTGCTTTTAAATTACCATTGCACTAGGGAAGAATAATTTGATATTACTCGCAAAAAAAAGCCCCGCTATAAGCAGGGCTAGTTTTAAATAATGCAGCTTTAATTAATTAACGCTATCAAATCAGCTTCAGTTCTTATTTCAATACCTAATTCTTGCGCCTTCGTCAGTTTAGATCCCGCATTCTCACCAGCAAACAAAATATCTGTTTTCTTAGATACACTGCCCGTCACTTTCGCTCCGAGGGCTTGCAGCGCTGCTTTCGCATCGTTGCGGTTAAGTACTGATAATGAACCAGTCAATACCACTACCTTCCCTGCAAGTGGCTGAGGAGCGTCTTCTGCGAGTTCTTCAATAGCTGGCCAATTTACACCCGCTTCAATTAATGCGGTGATCACTGATTGATTCAATTCTGCTTTAAAGAAGAACTGAATGTGCTTAGCGACAATTTCACCCACGTCTTGAACTTCAATAAGCTGGTCGTGAGTAGCTTTGCTTATGGCTTCTAGCGTTTTAAAGTGTGCAGCTAAGTTAGCAGCGGTGGCTTCCCCGACTTCGCGAATACCCAGTGAGTAAAGAAAACGAGCTAGCGTCGTTTCTTTAGATACGTTGAGGGCACTCACCACATTTTGTGCCGATTTAGGCCCCATACGTTCCAAGATTGTCAGTTGACCAGCAGACAATCGGAACAGATCGGCAGGCGTTTCTACCATCTCTTTATCCACCAGCTGCTCAATTACTTTTTCACCTAAACCATCTACATCGAGCGCTTTGCGCGATACAAAGTGCTTTAGCGCTTCTTTACGCTGAGCTTGGCAAACTAGGCCGCCGGTACATCTTGCTACAGCTTCACCTTCGATGCGCTCAACGAGCGAGGAACAAACTGGGCAGTGTGCTGGGAACGTAATCTCTTTGGCGTCGTCAGGACGACGCTCTGGCACGTAAGAAACGATTTGAGGGATAACGTCACCCGCACGGCGAATAACCACACTGTCGCCGATCTTAACGCCAAGACGTTCAATCTCATCTGCGTTGTGAAGCGTGGCATTACTTACCGTTACACCACCAACAAATACAGGCTCAAGCTTCGCCACTGGCGTAATCGCGCCTGTGCGACCCACTTGGAAGTCGACCGAGTTCAGCACAGTGATCTCTTCTTGTGCTGGGAATTTGTACGCAATCGCCCAGCGCGGAGCACGAGCGACGAAGCCAAGCTGCTCCTGAAGCGCAATCTCGTCAACTTTGATAACCACACCATCAATCTCATACGCTAGCTCATCGCGCTTCTCTTGAATGGCTTTATGGTATTGCTTCACTTCCTCAATACTGCTCACTCGTTTGGTCTCTGGCCCCATAGGGAAACCCAGTGATTTTAGTTTCAGGAAGCGATCATAGTGGCTTGTCGGTAGCTCAGTGCCTTCAACCACACCTAGACTATAGGCATAAAAGCTAAGCGGTCTTTTAGCAGTAATGCGCGAATCTAACTGGCGCAGACTGCCCGCTGCCGCATTTCGTGGATTAACGAATACTTTCTCGCCCTTTTTCGCAGCGATTTCGTTGAGCTTGTCAAAGCCTGCCTTTGGCATGAAGACTTCACCACGCACTTCGATACGAGCAGGGATATCATCGCCTTGCAGCTTAAGTGGAATAGCACTAATAGTGCGAACATTCTCAGTAATGTTTTCACCCGTCGTACCATCACCACGTGTCGCCGCTTGAACAAGGATGCCATTTTCATAAAGAAGGCTCACCGCTAAACCATCGAGTTTCACTTCGCAACAGTAATCACCGATGCTGGTTCGATTGAGGCGCTCGCAAATTCGCTTATTAAAGCCATCGAGATCTTCATCAGAAAACGCATTATCGAGAGAGAGCATAGGGATTTCATGCTGAACTTGGCTAAAGCTATCTAACGGTAAACCACCCACTCGCTGACTTGGAGAGTCCACCATCACCCATTCAGGGTGCTCCGCTTCAATCGCGATCAGTTCTTGCATCAGGCGGTCGTACTCGACGTCCGGGATCTCAGGGCTGTCTTCAACATAATACTTCACACCATGATAGTGGAGCTGTTGCTTGAGTTCGTTTAATCGTTGTTGCGACATGTTATACCTTGATAGTATTGATAAAAAAGGCTCCTTAGGAGCCTTTTTTGCTTCGAATTTATTGATTTAAGCGCTGGCTTTCGCTCGGTTAAAATCTTTGATTTGCTGGCGATAAGCATCCAGTCTTTGTGGCGTCATTAGATTGCGCTGATCATCAAGTACATTGCCGCCAAGATCGTCAGAGATCTGTTGTGCGGTACGCAGCATAAGCTTAAAGTTTTGATCAGCTTCGCCAAAACAAGGCAGCGTCATGAAAAATGAGATGCCTTTCGTTGTAAAAGTTGCAGGGTCATCATGTTTAAGCGTGCCTGGCTGCATCATATTAGCGACGCTAAATAGTACCTTACCAGTACCTGAGGGGTCAGTATGACGGTGGAAAATATCCATCTCGCCATAGATCAGGCCGTTTTGACGCATGCTATCAAATAGCTGAATACCGTTAAATGGCTCTTCGCCAGAGCAATGGACATTAAGAACCAACACCTGCATTTCAGGCTCTTTTGGCTCTTCCTTAACCTCTTTCGCGCTATCCGCCAAGTTAACCACGGCTTGAGGCTCTTGCTCTAAGTCTTCATCCAATGAATCTAGATCGATGCGAGGTTCACTCACATCAATGTCGTCATTTTCTTTACTTGCGGTAAATGAGGGCAATGGCTCTTGTTCATCTTTTTCTTGAGAAGAGACAAAATCTGGCTCAATTTCTTCAGCTTGTTTTGGCTGCTGTGAAGACTCTTCAACCAGAGATTCGGCTTTATACAAAGGCTCTGAAACGTCACTATCAGAAGAACTAGCCTCTAGCGGATCGTAAGCAGGCTTTTGCGCATCCAATCCAAAATCAGGCTCGGTGCGCGTTTTTCTGATGATTTCAAAGTCATCTTCAGGAGCGACGTATTCATCGTCGGCGTTATCATTGTCGTCCAACTTTCCTAGCGGTCTGTCACCGAATTTCTTTTGACCTTCTTTTTTACTCGACCACAAGCCGTGAAACAACAGCGCCGCGATAGCTAAGGCACCGACAATAATGAGTACGAATCGCAATTCCTGCATTGTTTGCTCTCAATGTTAAAAATAGTCCTTAAAGAAGCGCTTACACACTTCAACTTTGTCTACTTTACCAAAACTCTATAGATGATTAGAACACCTAAGTATAAGAAGTTTGTGATTTCGTAAACCCTTTTTTGTTATAGTCGAAATCATAAGCAACGCAAAAACCAGATAAAGGACACCAATTTTGAACAAAGCAAACACTGGGTTTGGCTACTTCATGCAAGGTTTTCAAATCGCTTTTATGCCCGGGATCAGACGCTATGTGCTGATGCCCCTTTTAGCCAATATCCTTTTGGTGGGGTCCGCGATGTATTATTTATTCTCCCACTTGAACGCTTGGATTGAAGGTTGGCTTGGCTACCTACCTGAGTTTTTATCTTGGCTAAGCTATATCTTGTGGCCTTTGTTAGCGCTTACTATCCTAGCGACCTTTTCCTACTTTTTTAGCACTCTAGCTAACTTTATAGCCGCCCCATTTAACGGCTTGCTGGCAGAGAAAGTAGAAGAAATGCTCACTGGTAATAAAATTAATGATGAAGGACTCATGAGCGTTGTCAAAGATGTGCCGAGAATTATGGCGCGCGAATGGCGCAAACTCCTCTACACCTTGCCTAAAGCTATTGGGCTGTTCTTATTACTCTTGATTCCAGCTATCGGCCAGACAATCGGCCCTTTCGCATGGTTTATCTTTACCGCTTGGATGTTGGCGATTCAATATTGTGACTACCCGTTTGATAACCACAAAGTCCCTTTCAACGACATGCGCCTGTCGATGAAACAAAAACAAGGTAAGGCTTACGGCTTTGGCATGCTGGTGTCTTTGTTTACTGCTATTCCAATTTTAAATCTGTTTATCGTCCCTGTCTCAGTATGTGGCGCGACGGCAATGTGGGTGCAAGAGTTTAAACAACATAGCTAGCAAACAAATAACTAAACATAAGCCCCTTGATTGGGGCTTGGTATCACTCAAGGTTTTAATGGCTTACGACTAAAGGACTTATTACCACATTTAGCACAATCGCCGATCACGGTTGGATGGTTGTACTCGGTTTTATGACCACACTGCTCACACACCAATACTCCAAGCCCTATCATTTCACCTGACGTGTAAACACCCTGATGCTCTAAATCTTGGAACAACTCGACCCATTCCACTCTCGTTCGGTCAGTAATGTCCAATAGCCCTTGCCAAATTGAGTTAGCAATCATTAGATAGAAGGGACCGCTTTTACTCTCTTCGTAATTATCAGCAAACTCTTTGAGATCCGATTTAACATACGCGGAGATCAGCGCCATCTCGTCCTTGGTCATGTCGTTCGCAGCTTCCACCACTTGTCCCGACTTTTCAAACACGTGCTGTAACTCTTCTGGACTATGTTTGAGGTTCTCAACCACATCTTCGATCATTTCTTCATAACTGGTTTTACGCTTAGGCATACATCCCCCTGTTATTGGCTATTGTTGACCGAGCTTCCTTTAGGTATTCTATGACGATCTATTAGTCTCTGTAGTAACAGAACTCACAAATTCCAAGATAACCGGACATCATCGATGCAAGAACAATACAACCCACAAGACATTGAACGTAAAGTTCAACAGCATTGGGACAACAATGAAACCTTTGTTGTAAGTGAAGACCCAAATAAAGAAAAATTCTACTGCCTGTCAATGTTCCCTTACCCAAGCGGACGACTGCACATGGGTCACGTACGTAACTACACCATCGGTGATGTGGTATCTCGTTTCCAGCGCCTGCAAGGTAAAAATGTAATGCAACCAATCGGTTGGGATGCATTTGGTCTGCCTGCAGAAAACGCAGCCGTTAAGAACAACACGGCTCCTGCGCCTTGGACTTACGAAAACATCGAATACATGAAAAACCAGCTTAAACTGCTGGGTTTTGGCTACGACTGGAACCGCGAGTTCGCAACTTGTACGCCTGAGTACTACCGTTGGGAGCAAGAGTTCTTTACTAAGCTATACGAAAAAGGCCTAGTGTATAAGAAGACTTCTTCGGTTAACTGGTGTCCAAACGACCAAACCGTTCTTGCAAACGAGCAGGTTGAAGATGGCTGCTGCTGGCGCTGTGATACTCCAGTTGAGCAAAAAGAAATTCCACAGTGGTTCATTAAGATCACTGAGTACGCACAAGAGCTTCTTGATGACCTAGACAACCTTGAAGGTTGGCCTGAAATGGTTAAGACCATGCAGCGCAACTGGATTGGTCGCTCTGAAGGTGTTGAGCTTAAGTTTGCCGTTAACGGTCAACAAGATCTAGAAGTCTACACAACTCGTCCAGACACTCTAATGGGTGTAACGTACGTAGGTATTGCGGCAGGTCATCCTCTAGCGGCGATCGCGGCTGAGAACAACCCTGAGCTTGCAGCGTTCATCGAAGAGTGCAAAAACAATAAGGTTGCGGAAGCTGAGCTTGCGACAATGGAGAAGAAAGGTATGGCGACTGGCCTTACTGCTATTCACCCATTGAACGGTCGTGAAGTGCCAGTTTACGTGGCTAACTTCGTACTGATGGACTACGGCACAGGCGCGGTGATGGCGGTTCCTGGTCACGATCAACGCGACTTTGAGTTTGCGACTAAATACGGTCTAGACATTCTTCCTGTGATTCAGCCTACCGATGGCAGCGAGCTAAACATCTCTGAAGAAGCTTATACCGAGAAAGGCGTTCTATTTAACTCTGGTGAGTTCGATGGTCTTGAGTTCCAAGCGGCATTCGATGCCATCGCAGCAAAACTGGAAGCAGAGGGCAAAGGCCACAAGACGGTAAACTTCCGTCTACGCGACTGGGGTGTATCTCGTCAGCGTTACTGGGGTGCTCCAATCCCAATGGTGACCACTGAAGATGGTGAAGTTCATCCAGTACCAGCAGACCAACTACCGGTTATTCTTCCAGAAGATGTGGTGATGGATGGCGTTACCAGCCCAATCAAAGCCGACAAAGAGTGGGCGAAGACCACATTTAACGGCGAACCAGCACTTCGTGAAACAGACACGTTCGACACGTTCATGGAATCTTCTTGGTACTACGCACGTTACTGTTCACCACAAGCAGATGACATCCTAGACCCAGAAAAAGCAAACTACTGGCTGCCAGTAGACCAGTACATCGGTGGTATCGAGCATGCTTGTATGCACCTTCTGTACTCGCGCTTCTTCCACAAACTGCTTCGTGACGCAGGTTACGTAACGTCTGATGAGCCGTTTAAGCAGCTACTATGTCAAGGTATGGTCCTCGCTGACGCGTTCTACTACGAAAACGACAAAGGCGGCAAAGAGTGGGTTGCACCGACTGACGTTGCTGTTGAGCGTGACGGTAAAGGTCGCATCACTTCAGCGAAAGACGACCAAGGCCGTGACGTTGAGCACTCGGGCATGATCAAGATGTCTAAGTCAAAGAACAACGGTATCGACCCTCAAGAGATGGTAGACAAGTACGGTGCAGACACAGTACGTCTATTCATGATGTTTGCATCTCCTGCTGATATGACACTTGAGTGGCAAGAGTCGGGCGTTGAAGGCGCTAACCGCTTCCTAAAACGTGTTTGGAAACTGGTGAATGAGCATTCATCGAAAGGCGCAGCAGAAGCAGTAGATACTGCCGCTCTTTCTGGTGACCAAAAAGCACTTCGTCGCGACGTTCACAAGACTATCGCGAAGGTAACGGACGATATCGACCGTCGTCAAACGTTCAATACAGCTATTGCAGCTATCATGGAACTCATGAACAAGCTAGCGAAAGCGCCTCAAGAGTCAGCGCAAGACCGTGCGATTCTAGATGAAGCACTAAAAGCGGTAGTGGCAATGCTTTACCCTATCACTCCACATATTTCATTCGAAATGTGGGTCGCTTTAGGTGAGTCGGACGTCGACAACGCAGTATGGCCAACACACGACGAGAAAGCACTAGTCGAAGACGAGAAGCTGATCGTTGTTCAAGTAAACGGCAAACTGCGCGCTAAGCTGACTGTGCCTGCTGATGCGTCTAAAGAGCAAGTTGAAGAGCTTGGTCTGAACGACGAGAACGTCACCAAATTCACAGACGGTAAAACTGTTCGTAAAGTGATCTATGTACCTGGTAAGCTGCTGAATATTGTAGCGAACTAATCATCATCACTTTATGATACTAAGAGTCGCAGCGAACAACTGCGGCTCTTTCGTCCATTTTAAGCAAAGCCTTATTTAAGTTTCTACTTCGGAAATTTACATAAGCCTTTTCAACGAGAGCCTTCGGTAGCTATGTTTCGATTCAAACAAAAACTAACACAAGCCAGTTTTATTCTTCTTCTCTCTTCTCTACTGACAGCATGTGGATTTCAGCTACGTGGCGAGTACTCTGTACCCGAAGACATTACCGCTATCTCTGTCACGAGTTATGATAAGTACAGCAAAATCACTCGCTTGGTAAAAGAGCAACTGCGCCTCAGCCAAATTGAGCTAGTGACGCCAAACAAAGATGTTCCGAATATTCATATCATTGGTGAAACCATTACCGACCGTACTCTATCTCTGTACCAAAACACACGTGCTGCCGAGAAAGAAGTAGTGTACGAAGTCAACTATCGAGTCACCGTTCCTGATCTGGGCGCAAAAGATTTTACTGCGACTATGACTCGCAGCTACCTAGACAACCCACTTTCAGCGCTCGCTAAGTCGGCTGAGCGTAAGCTTATCGAAGATGAAATGCGCGAGTTTTCTGCGCAGCAAATGATGCGTCAAATGGCAAGACTTAAAACTGAAATTCAAGAGTTTGAGGAAAAGCAACACCTTGAAGAATCGAATAGCAATACGCAAGACAACTCACCGTCTTAATAGGTAACCGATTGTGAGAATTTTTGCTGACCGCCTTTCTGAGCACCTTACGAAGCAATGGCACCACTGCTTCTTATTGTTTGGTAATGAGCCACTATTCGTTCAAGAGAGTAGAGATGCGGTTATTCGCCACGCTAAGCAGCTTGGCTTTGAAGAGCATCACCGCTTTAGCGTCGATAACTCACTTGACTGGAATGAAGTGTATGATTGTACTCAAGCACTGAGTCTATTCTCGTCAAAGCAGATCATTGAACTCAGCATGCCGGAGACTGGTGTTAATGCCAGTATTGCCAAACAGCTCGCGGACATAGCACCTACTCTGCATGAAGATATTGTGCTTATCATCACTGGCACCAAGCTCACCCGAGCGCAAGAGTCTGCGAAATGGTTTAAGGCGCTGGGCGGCTGCCTAGTTAGCTGTAACACGCCAGATATTAAACAGTTACCACAGTGGGTCATGAGACGCTGTCGAGCAAATCAATTAATGCCTGACGGGGAAGCCGTTCAACTACTGTGCCAATGGCATGAAGGCAACCTATTTGCTTTGTCACAAAGCCTTGAAAAACTCGGCCTGCTCTACCCTGATGGCCAATTGACTTTGCTGCGGGTTCAAGAATCGCTCAGCAGACACAATCACTTCACTGTATTTCATTGGGTTGATGCTGTTTTGGAAGGCAAACCAAAGCGTGCCCATCGCGTGCTAACCCAACTTGAGGCTGAAGGTGTAGAAGCAACAATTTTACTCCGTACGATTCAAAAAGAACTGGTACAGCTTGGTAAGATGCAAGCCATGTTAGCTCAATCGTCACTTGGTCAGGTGCTTGATCAGTTTCGAGTATGGCAAAATAAAAAGCCGATCTATAGCGCCGCATTAAACCGGTTATCACCAGAAAAACTGCGCAAAAATATCCAATTGCTCAGCGCCATTGAGGTGCAGGTGAAAACCCAATACGAGCAAAGTCCTTGGCCATACTTGCAGCAACTCTCGCTTAACCTGAGCAGTGCTGACAGCGGTCTGTCTTTGCAACCATAAAATCGTGATATAATTACCGATCGATTGAGTAGCGATACTCCCCTAACTATATACATACTGAGGAATCTCTTTTGCAACGCGAAGAATTGAAACTTTTTCTAGCTGATAAAGCGGACGATATGAAAGCACAAGACATTGTCACCCTAGATGTTGAAGGCAAGTCTAGCGTTACAGACTTCATGATCGTCTGTACCGGCACTTCTAGAAGACACGTCATTTCAATTGCGGATCATGTTGCTGCAGAAGTGAAAAAGGTAGGCCTAGAACCACTAGGTATCGATGGCAGCACCGAGGGTGAATGGGTTGTACTGGATATGGGTTCAACCATGCTACACGTAATGCAAGAAGAGCACCGTGAGCTATACCAACTAGAAAAGCTTTGGAGCTAACAGTTTGAAACTTCAACTGATCGCCGTTGGCACTAAAATGCCTAAGTGGGTAGAAGAAGGCTTTCAAGAATATCGCCGCCGCTTCCCACACGACCTGCCACTTGAGCTCATCGAAATAACCGCAGGTAAGCGAGGCAAAAATGCCGACATCGCGCGCATCCTTCAAAAAGAAGGTGAAGCGATGCTTGCTGCCGTGCCAAAGGGCAATCGTATTGTCACCTTGGATATTCCCGGTAAAAAATGGGATACGCCACAGCTCGCCGAGCAGCTGGAAAGCTGGAAGCTCGACGGCCGTGATGTTTCCATTCTGATTGGTGGTCCTGAAGGATTGGCTCCAGCTTGTAAAGCAGCCGCAGACCAGAGCTGGTCTTTGTCTGCGTTAACCCTTCCTCACCCGCTGGTGCGCATTGTCATGGCGGAGAGCTTGTACCGAGCGTGGTCAATTACCGCTAATCATCCGTATCACAGAGAGTAATTGAGCTAGCGATGAAACGTAAACGCAGCCAGATACGGGATCATCAGGCCGAAGCGCGACTATTTAAAAGTCGCGCTATTGTGGCGTTTGTTGGTATCGTTGTAATGATGTTGGTGCTCGTCGCTAACCTCTACAACATCCAGATCAACCAGTATCAAGACTATAAAACCCGCTCGAACGATAACCGCATCAAAGTCGTGCCTATCGCGCCTAATCGCGGGCTCATCTACGACCGCAATGGCATTTTGCTGGCGGAGAACCGTCCTGTCTTCAACCTAGAAGTCACACCAGAAAAAGTCAAAGACATGGATGCAACCATCCAGGCGCTAAGACAATATCTGGATATCTCACCTGAGCGTGAAGAAGCCTTCAATCGCGATCGCAAGCGTACTCGCCGTTTTAAATCGATCCCGCTTCTGACCCAATTGACTGAAGACCAAGTCGCGATCTTTTCCGTTCATCAACATAAGTTCCCTGGCGTTGAAATAGCTGCGAACCTAAAACGTTTCTATCCCTACGGTGATGTGCTTACTCACGTAATTGGTTATGTATCCCGCATTAATGATCGAGACATGCGCCGCCTGATCCGCGAAGAGCAAGACGCAAATTATCAGGCGACACGCGATATTGGTAAGCTCGGTATTGAGCGCTACTACGAAAATATTTTGCACGGCACCGCTGGCTATCAGGAAGTGGAAGTGAACAGCCGTGGACGCGTATTAAGAACCCTCAAGTTCGTGCCACCTCTTCCTGGTAAAGACATCGTTCTGAACCTGGACATAACGCTTCAACTTAAGGTTCACAAACTGCTCGATGGCAGACGTGGCTCAGCGATCATTCTTGATCCAAGTGATAACGGTGTATTAGCAATGGTATCCAGCCCAAGCTACGATCCAAATGCATTTGTGAACGGCATTTCGAGCAAAGGCTATCGCGCACTACTGGAAGATAAAAACCGACCACTAGTAAACCGCGCAACCCTTGGTATTTATCCACCCGCTTCAACGGTTAAGCCGTTTATCTCGGTCGGCGCACTTCAAGAAGGCGTCATTACCACCAAAACTACACGTAATGACCCGGGCTACTGGCGTATTCCAAACTCGAAGACACGTCCATTCCGTGATTGGTTGCGTTGGGGTCATGGTAAGGTTGATATTCTCAAAGCGATTGAAGAGTCGGTGGATACCTTCTACTACCAAATTGCTTACGACATGGGCATTGATCGCCTATCGAAGTGGATGATGATGTTTGGTTTCGGCGACTACACAGGCATTGATATCTTCGAAGAGAGCAAAGCCAATATGCCAACACGCGAATGGAAGATGGCCAGACACAGAACACCGTGGTATCAAGGTGATACCATCCCTGTCGGTATCGGTCAGGGTTACTGGACAGCAACGCCAATGCAGATAGCCAAAGCAACCTCAGTTCTGGTTAATCGCGGCGAAGTACTCTCTCCACATCTATTGCGTGCGACCATAAATAATGGCGACAGCTTTGATCATCAAACCTTAAGTGAAGTTGACTCGAGACCCCCTATTACCGGTGTACAAGAGCGCTACTGGGATATTGCTTTAGAAGGTATGCGCCGGGTAAACCACGGCGTTAAAGGCACAGCTCGACGCGCGTTCGCCAATATGCCTTTTCAAAGTGGTGGTAAATCGGGGACTGCACAGGTGTTTAGCTTGGCAGAAGACGAAGAGTACAACGCTGAAGAGCTCGCAGAGCATCTGAAAGACCATGCATTGTTTACCGGCTTCGCCCCGTTTGAGAATCCTGAGGTCGTGGTTACTGTCGTACTTGAGAACGCCGGTGGTGGTTCTAGCAACGGAGCGCCAGTCGCTCGACAGCTGTTCGACTTAGCATTGGCAGAAAAGGAAGAGAGTGAAGAAGAATGAGATTTGATCCTTCCACCGGTCAAAGCCGAGTGATGTTCGAACGCTTCCACATCGATTTGCCTTTGGTGCTCGGAATTCTGGCACTTATGGGTTTTGGTCTTGTAGTAATGTACAGCGCCAGCGGCCAAAGTATGGCTATGATGGACAGGCAAGCAATGCGTATGGTACTTGCTCTAGTGGTAATGGTTGTCCTCGCCCAGCTATCGCCAAGAACCTATGAAACCTTAGCTCCTTTAATGTTCTTTGCGGGCGTCATGCTGCTGTTTGGCGTGCTGTTCTTTGGTGAAGCCTCAAAAGGGGCTCAGCGCTGGCTAAATTTGGGCTTTGTGCGCTTTCAGCCCTCAGAGCTTCTTAAACTGGCGGTACCCTTGATGGTGGCTCGTTACATTGGTAAGCGTTCACTACCCATCACGTTTCAGACCTTAATCATCTCGCTAGTGATGGTGTTCGTGCCCACAATATTAATCGCCAAGCAGCCAGACCTTGGGACTTCCATTTTGATTGCCGCCTCGGGGATCTTCGTTGTCTTCTTAGCTGGTATCAGCTGGAAAATTATCTTTGGAGCCGTGCTTGCGCTGAGTGCCTTTGTCCCGGTGCTTTGGTTCTTTTTGATGCGTGAGTATCAGAAAGTACGCGTACGTACCTTGTTTGACCCCGAATCGGATCCACTGGGCGCGGGTTATCACATCATTCAAAGTAAAATTGCTATCGGCTCTGGCGGGATCACTGGTAAGGGCTGGATGCAAGGCACTCAATCACAGCTCGAGTTTTTGCCTGAGCGTCACACCGACTTCATCTTTGCGGTTATTGCTGAAGAGTGGGGAATGTTCGGAATTCTATTGCTGCTTACTCTCTATCTATTCATTATCGGGCGAGGCTTATATCTAGCCAGTTCCGCACAAACTGCGTTCGGTCGAATGATGGCTGGCAGTATCGTTCTTAGCTTCTTCGTTTATGTTTTTGTAAATATTGGTATGGTGAGCGGTATATTACCGGTAGTTGGTGTACCATTGCCGCTGATCAGCTACGGTGGCACCTCCATGGTGACCCTCATGGCTGGATTTGGCATTCTGATGTCAATTCATACACACCGAAAAGCATTCTCAAAGGCAACCTAATGAACAAACGGAATGACACATGGCGCCAGCGCCTTTCTTGGCTGGGTTTGGCCTTAGGGCTGACCGCCCTAGCTGGGTGCTCTTCGTCATCAGACAGTCGCTATGACCTGAAAGACGATGTGGCACCTAGCGCGCCTATTTCTGTCGATCATATTGAAGGCGCGGTGCCAAAGTATGAACCATACAGTCTCGGGGGTAATAAGAGTTACCGCCTGCGCGGCAAAAGCTACACCGTGATTAAAGACCCAACAGGTTTTACAGAGCGTGGCGAAGCATCCTGGTATGGCAAAAAGTTCCATGGACACTTAACCTCGAATGGCGAAGTGTACGACATGTACTCAATGTCGGCAGCCCATAAGACTTTGCCTCTACCGAGCTATGTTAAAGTTAAAAATCTTGATAACGGAAAAGAGACCATTGTTCGTGTTAATGACCGTGGTCCTTTCCATGACGGCCGTATTATCGACCTAAGTTATGCAGCAGCAAACAAGCTAGATGTGATTAAAACGGGTACGGCTAACGTCGAAATTGAAGTGATTATCGTCGAAAAACCATCTAGTCAACATGAGCTGAGCAAGCACCCGGAGTACACTATTCAAGTCGTTGCCTCACCTCATAAAGATCGCATCGACAACTTGTCCAAGCAACTGAGTGAAAAGCTATCTGTCGACACCTTTCTTACCCCGGTAAACAAGAACTATCGACTGATGCTTGGCCCCTTTAAAGATTACAAGCAAACTCAAGACGTACTGGAGCAGGTGCAAAAGATTGGATACCCCTCAGCTTTCGTCAAAAAACTGTAAACATCATTGACATAAATAACCGTTGTTACTTAGTGTAAGCTATCTAGTTTGCAGGCAACATTCTGTTACTATACGAACTATTACTCAAACGCATTCGAAATGAATAAGAATAAATCTTCTATGAAATTTGTAACCACTATTGCTCTTTCCGCAACTTTGGCAGCAACTTCTGCCTTTGCGGCACCTGTTGTCATGCCTGATGCACCTCAAATCGCAGCGAAAGGCTTCGTTTTGATGGACTACAACTCTGGTAAGGTTCTCGCTGAGAAAGAGATGAATACTCAGCTCCACCCGGCAAGTTTGACCAAAATGATGACCAGCTATGTTATCGGCCAAGAGCTAAAGCGCGGTAACATCTCACCACAAGACGAAGTGACCATCAGCAAAAATGCGTGGGCAAAGAACTTCCCTGATTCATCAAAGATGTTCATTGAAGTAGGCACCAAGGTTACCGTTGATGAGCTAAACAAAGGCATCATCATTCAATCGGGTAATGATGCTTGTGTCGCGATGGCTGAGCACATTGCAGGCTCAGAAGATGCATTCGTTGACCTTATGAATGCATGGGCGAAGTCTATCGGCATGACCAACTCGCACTTTGCTAACGTGCACGGTCTAGACAATCCGAATCTGTACTCAACCCCTTATGATATGGCTCTTCTGGGTCGCGCGCTTATCAAAGACGTGCCAGATGAGTACCGTATTTACTCTGAGAAGAAATTCACCTACAACGGCATCACCCAATACAACCGTAACGGTCTACTTTGGGACAAGAGCATGAACGTTGATGGCATCAAAACTGGCCACACAAGCAAAGCTGGCTACAGCCTAGTGAGCTCAGCAACTGAAGGTAAGATGCGTCTTGTTGCCGTCGTGATGGGTACTAAGAGCGCCAACGCTCGTAAATCGGAAAGTAAAAAGCTACTGAGTTACGGCTTCCGCTTCTTCGAGACGGTTAATCCACACAAAGCAGACGAAACCTTCGTTGAAGAAAAAGTATGGATGGGTGACAAAGACGCCGTCGCGCTAGGTGTGAACCAAGACACTTATGTCACACTGCCACGCGGCCAAGCGAAAAACCTAAAAGCAAGCTTCGTACTTGAAAAGCAGTTAGAAGCACCAATATCTAAAGGCGATGTCGTTGGTAAGCTATACTATCAACTAGAAGGCGAAGACGTAGCTGAATACCCACTGCTTGCTCTTGAAGATGTTCAAGAAGGCAGCCTGTTCAGTCGCTTGTGGGATTACATCGTATTACTTTTCAAGAGCTTTTTCTAAGCCCTAGCGTTTAACGCCAAAGTAATCGAGTCATCGTAAAGCCGCTATAAGCGGCTTTACTTTTTCATTGGCTTGAGATCGTCCACGTAAGGCATTACTATTCGCACCGTTATAAAGAATTGGTATTTTTTGGAGTCCCTACTATGTTGACCATCAACTCTGATGCAAAACTCAAAGACCTACTCGAGTTCCCTTGCTCTTTTACCTTCAAAGTGATGGGTTACGCTAAACCAGAGCTTCCTGAAAAAGTGCTGGAAGTGATCCAACGCCACGCGCCAGGGGACTACAGCCCAACCATTAAGCCAAGTGCAAAAGGCAACTACCACGCTGTATCTATTAACATTACAGCGACCTCAATCGAGCAGGTAGAGACCCTTTACAAAGAACTTGGTGATATCGACATTGTTCGTATGGTTCTATAATAAATTGAAAGTTTCAAATTTATTTGAAAGCAGCTTAGGCTGCTTTCTTTTTATTTATCAATCAGATAAATATCCAGCATCATGTAATGGTTAAGAATTCGTTATTTATTAGTAGTTCAAAACCATCAACATGTTTATAATGCGAATACTTTATTAAGTAGCAGCGAGGTGACTGGTGGAAAATCAGCTAGTTGTAAGGAAGCTTGGGCGAAAAGACTACGAACCAGTCTGGAAAGCCATGCATGATTTCACTGACAATCGAACAGACGATACACGCGACGAAGTGTGGTTAGTGGAGCACAACCCTGTCTTTACTCAGGGACAGGCAGGTAAAGAAGAGCACCTACTCAACACTGGTGATATCCCAGTCATTCAAAGCGATCGCGGCGGACAGGTCACCTATCATGGTCCTGGTCAGCTCGTTGCCTACTTTCTTATCAATTTGCGTCGTAAAAAGCTTGGCGTTCGCGAGCTGGTTACGCACATCGAAAACCTCGTTATCAACGCACTTAACGCGTATGATATTGAGTCAGCGGCTAGGCCCGATGCCCCTGGAGTGTATGTCGATGGTAAAAAAGTCTGCTCCCTTGGTCTGCGTATCCGTAAAGGGTGCTCATTTCACGGACTGGCGCTAAATATTAATATGGATCTCTCCCCTTTCCTTCGTATCAACCCTTGTGGCTATGCTGGGATGGAAATGGTTCAAGTGAGCCAACTGGGTGGTCCAAAAGAGGTCTCGACTGTCGAAGACCAAATGATCAAAGCACTATTAGAAATACTTGATTACGAGCAAGTAGAATTCAGCGAAGAAGCATAAGACGATGAGCAAACCTATCCAAATGGAAAAAGGCGTCAAGTACCGTGACGCTGACAAGATGGCATTGATTCCCGTAAAGAACATGCCTACCGAGCAAAAAAAAATCCTTCGTAAGCCTGAATGGATGAAGATCAAGCTGCCAGCGGACAGTCAGCGTATTCAAGACATCAAGTCTGCAATGCGCAAAAACGATCTTCACTCGGTATGTGAAGAAGCCTCATGCCCTAACCTGGCTGAGTGCTTTAACCACGGCACAGCAACTTTTATGATCCTTGGTGCTATCTGTACTCGTCGTTGTCCTTTCTGCGATGTAGCTCATGGCCGTCCAAATGCGCCAGAAACTGGTGAGCCGCAAAAGCTTGCGCAAACTATTAAGGACATGAAGCTTAAATACGTAGTGGTTACCTCTGTGGATCGTGACGACCTGCGTGACGGTGGTGCTCAGCACTTTGCAGACTGCAACCGTGAAATTCGCGCACTTAACCCAGAGATCCGCATCGAGACCCTGGTACCTGATTTCCGTGGCCGTATGGATGTAGCGCTTGAAGCACTAAAAGATAACCCGCCAGATGTGTTTAACCACAACTTAGAGACAGCTCCACGCTTATATCGTAAGGCGCGCCCGGGTGCGAACTACAAATGGTCACTTCAGCTTCTTCAGAAGTTTAAAGAGATGCACCCTGACGTACCGACTAAGTCTGGCTTGATGATGGGTCTGGGCGAAACCAAAGAAGAGATTGTTGAAGTACTGAAAGATCTCCGTGCTCACGGCGTCACTATGCTTACACTGGGTCAATACCTAGCACCAAGTCGTCATCACTTACCGGTTGAGCGCTATGTACCGCCATCAGAGTTTGATGAGCTAAAAGAGATCGCCCTTGAACTTGGCTTTACCCATGCAGCCTGTGGTCCATTTGTTCGCTCGTCGTACCATGCAGACCTACAAGCAAAAGGCGAAGAAGTGAAATAGCATTACTTTTTAGAAGTAACATTGCCTTTTTCGGACATAAAACACGGATTCGCTGTTGAAGCAATCCGTGTTTTTTTTGAGAAAAATATGCAACATGACAATCTCATACTCGCATTTTTGCTATTTTTAGGTAGGCTTAAATAAAAAGTTTCACCCAATCAAGGACGTAACATGAAGTTATTGAAAATTGGTTTGCCTATTCTCGCGGCAACTGTGATTGCAGGCTGTGCGCAGAACACCCAGCAAGACAACTATTTAGAAGCGTCATTCGAGCTATGTAATACTGAAGTAAACCTATACTCGGTTAGCGACGATGGTCGCGTTCGTATCGTTTGTAAGGACGGCGCTAAGTTCGCACTGAACAGCGAGAAGACGCTGGATATCATGCGCGATATCAATATTGATTATTGTAATGGTGAAGGCCTAGGTCAGTTTAGCGAAAGTCGTAAATATTACTCATTCCGCTGTAAATCAGGCACTCTGCTCAACATTAATAAGTAACATTACCTACGACTTAAAAGTTTCAAGCACTAAAAAAGCGAGCATTTAGCTCGCTTTTTTTTTGTTCGCTTTAAAGCCGTAGAGAATTACGCGTAAACAGGCAGACGCTTACAGATCTCTAGTACTTTTGCTTTCGTTGCTTCAATCACTGATGCATCGTTGATGTTGTCTAGAACATCACACATCCAGTTAGCAAGTTCAGTCGCATCTGCTTCAGTGAAGCCACGGCGAGTAATCGCAGGTGAACCAATACGGATACCAGACGTTACGAATGGGCTGCGTGGGTCATTTGGAACTGAGTTCTTGTTAACCGTGATGTTTGCTGCGCCAAGAGCGGCATCCGCTTCTTTACCTGTGATGTCTTTGTCGATTAGATCAACAAGGAATAGGTGGTTTTCAGTGCCGTTAGATACGATGTTGTAACCGCGCTCTTGGAACTGTGCAACCATCGCTTTTGCATTCTTAACAACGCGCGCTTGGTACTCTTTAAACTCTGGCTCCATTGCTTCTTTGAACGCGACGGCTTTACCCGCGATAACGTGCATTAGAGGACCACCCTGACCACCAGGGAATACTGCAGAGTTCAGTTTCTTGTACATGTCTTCGCCTGCATTAGACAGGATAAGACCACCGCGAGGACCCGCTAGAGTTTTGTGCGTTGTTGTTGTTACCACGTGAGCGTGTGGCACCGGTGTTGGGTAAACACCTGCAGCGATAAGACCCGCAACGTGCGCCATATCAACGAATAGGTAAGCATCAACCTTGTCTGCAATTTCACGCATGCGAGCCCAATCTACGATTTGGCTGTATGCAGAGAAACCACCGATGATCATCTTAGGCTTGTGCTCAACAGCAAGCTGCTCCATCTCGTCGTAGTTGATTTGACCCGCTTCGTCGATACCGTAAGGAATCACGTTGTAGTGCTTACCAGAGAAGTTTACTGGTGAACCGTGAGTCAGGTGACCACCGTGCGCTAGGCTCATACCTAGAACTGTGTCGCCTGGGTTAAGCAGCGCCATGTACACTGCGCTGTTCGCTTGAGAACCAGAGTGCGGCTGAACGTTCGCGTACTCACAACCAAATAGCTCACACGCACGATCAATCGCTAGTGTTTCCGCTTTATCAACATACTCACAACCACCGTAGTAGCGCTTACCCGGGTAGCCTTCAGCATACTTGTTGGTTAGCTGAGAGCCTTGCGCTTCCATTACGCGCGGGCTGGTGTAGTTTTCCGAAGCGATTAGCTCGATGTGCTCTTCTTGACGTAGTGTCTCTTCTTGAATTGCTGCAAATAGCTCCGCATCGTAATCAGCGATGTTCATATCACGCTTAAGCATCTGTATCTCCTGACTCAGATTGTTCTGAAAGTTTCAAAAAAACCACACAATGACCAAAAGCAAACGTTTTCGTCACCACATTTGATGACTCGCATGATACATAATTTGATCTAGGTCATAAAGAGAAAATTGGAAATTTCTCATGCAGTTTTTTCATAGTGAACCTTAGGCTTCATCATATGCCCCGATAAAGTGCATCGTTCGAATGCGCTAAGTGTCAATAATTCCATTTACACAGTGTAAAAATTGAATTACATAGGTTTACCGTAAATTTACCCTTCAAGCTACCGAAAACATCAACTTTTCAATAATATTGCGGCGTTTATTGACTAGAAGAATTTAAAATTGATGCAAAAACACACACTCAAAGAAGACTGGATAGCGATTCTAACTGGCACCTTTATCGTCGCTCAGGGAATATTCTTTCTTCAGTCGGCTCAACTTTTAACTGGCGGCACCACAGGTCTTGCCCTTCTTATGAGCCAATTTGTACCAATTTCTTTTGGTACGCTTTATTTCGCCCTAAACAGCCCATTTTACCTACTTGCTTGGAAACGCTTCGGTAAACGCTTTGCGGCTAGCAGCGCCATTTCTGGTGCCTTAGTATCTATTATTACGGACAACATGCATCGAGTGGTCACACTGGATAACGTCAATACTATCTACTGCGCGATCGCCGGTGGCTTATTGATGGGTCTTGGTATGCTGATTCTATTCAGGCACCGCTCAAGCCTAGGTGGCTTTAATGTGTTGTGTCTGTTTATCCAGGACAAGTTTGGAATTTCGGTCGGTAAAACGCAGATGGCGATTGATAGTGCCATTCTTGTTGCGTCGTTCTTCTTTGTGTCGCCGTCGATTATTTCGATTTCGATTCTTGGTGCGGTGATGTTGAATTTGGTATTGGCGATGAATCATAAGCCGACTAGGTATGTGGTGACTTATGGGTGAGACTCGCTTCGCTCACTTTTTACCCCTCCTAGCCTCCCCTTATTAAGGGGAGGAACTACTGGCTCGCTATCGCATCGCCTTATGTAAAGGTGCAATGTTACGTCAGTAACGAGCAATGATTCTCCCCCTTTATAACGGGGCGCGTAGCCGGGGGAGCTAGAGGGGGTCAATCTCTTGATCTTGTTCTTAGTTTTTATCAACCAACAACACCAACGTCTCATAAGGCCTCAAAACCACCTCACCCTTCAGTTCAACCTCACCAACAACCCCACAATTACTCAACACAGCACGACTCACCAAGCCATCAAACTGCTCCGGCAACACCACGCTAGTTTCTTCACCATAATAGTTGTTCAAGCACAGCAGCATCGCATCTTCACTCTCACGCAAGTAGCCATGAACCTGAGTGTGCTCTGGGAACAAATCCACATAGCTACCGTCAGTAATCACCGCTAACTGCTTACGAAGCGCAATGAGCTCTTTGTAGAAGTAGAATACCGACTGCTCATCTTCAACCGCTGCCTCAGCGTTGATCTGAGGATAATTTTCAGCGACGCCAATCCAAGGCGTACCTTGGGTAAAGCCAGCGTGTTTGCTGTCATTCCATTGCATAGGTGTGCGAGAGTTATCACGAGATTTCTGTCTTAGGATAGCCATCATATCATCATGAGAGGTATCGCCCTGCTCAACCATCAGCTGATACATATTAAGGCTTTCGACATCTCGATATTGGCTCATATCCGTGAAGCTCGGATTGGTCATGCCGATCTCTTCACCTTGATAAATATATGGCGTGCCTTGCATCAGATGGACAGACGCTGCCAGCATTTTTGCTGACTCAGTTCGGTATTGCTGATCATTGCCAAGGCGGCTGACCACGCGAGGTTGGTCGTGGTTACACCAGAACAGTGCGCCCCAGCCTTTCCCATTTAGACCTGTCTGCCAGTGGTTAAAAATCTGTTTTAGCTGCTGGAAATCGAAGTCCGCTTTCGTCCACTTATCTCCATTTGGGTAATCGACCTTTAGGTGATGAAAATTGAACACCATCGAAAGCTCTTTGTTATCGAGTGAACTGTATTGCTGGCAATGCTCTAGAGTCGTTGAAGACATTTCACCAACGGTGACCGAGCCATACTTCTGGAATACCGCTTCGCTGATCTCCTGTAAATACTCATGAACGCGCGGACCGTCAGTGTAAAAACGGCGACCATCACCAATATCATCATCAGCAAAGTCTTGCTGTTTTGAGATAAGGTTGATCACATCAAGCCTAAAACCATCCACGCCTTTCTGTGCCCAGAACTCGATGACCTGTTTTACTTCTTCACGAACTGTTGGGTTTTCCCAATTAAGGTCAGCCTGCTCTTTGGCAAATAGGTGCAGATAGTATTCATCGGTGGCTTCATCTAATGCCCATGCAGAGCCACCAAACTTTGACTGCCAGTTGTTGGGTAATTTGCCTTCATTGGGTTTCCAGATGTAGTAATCACGGTACGGGCTTTGTTTATCTCCAAGTGCCGACTGGAACCATTGATGTTCGGTTGAGGTGTGGTTAACAACGATATCCATAATGATGCGGATACCTTTCTGATGGGCAGCAGCGAGCAACGCATCAAAATCTTGCATGGTGCCAAAGTCAGGGTTGATCGCATAGTAATCAGAGATGTCGTAACCGTTATCAATCATTGGTGAGGCATACACTGGAGTAAGCCAGATCGCGTCTACACCTAACTTCGATAAGTAATCAAGCTTCGAGGTAATCCCTTTGATGTCGCCCATTCCTTTATCACCGCTATCGCAAAAGCTCTTAGGGTAGATTTGATAAATCGTGGCTGTTTTCCACCAGTCTTTTTGAGCAGTTTGACTCATAGGTTTAATCTCACTTACCAATTTGGAAATTCGTCAAAATAAAAAGCAAAGAAGTGGCTCAATGTGAGCCACTAATGGGGGTTACGCGCTCGCAAGCTCTAGCTCACCTTTTGATTGAGCGCGTTTGTACAGGAACAAAGTCAGTAGAATCGGCACGGCCATTGCTACTAGCATCGCCATGAAATACACCATCCAGTATTGCGGCTGAATTGATAGGATGCCTGGTAGACCGCCGACACCGATACCGTTCGCCATCACGCCTGCACTGCCACAGATAGCTGCCGCAATTGCACTACCAATCATTGCACTCAGCATTGGGAACTTGTACTTCAGGTTGATACCGTACATAGCAGGTTCAGTGACACCTAAGTAAGCCGAGATAGCAGCGGGGACTGAGATATCACGCTCACCCTCACGCTTACTGATAATGATGATGCCAACAACAGCAGATGCTTGAGCGATATTAGACAGTGCGATCAAAGGCCAGATTGGCGTACCACCTAGGTCTTGCATAAGCTGAAGGTCAACCGCATTGGTTGTGTGGTGGATACCAGTAATAACCAGCGGTGCGTATAGGAAACCAAAGACCACAGAGCCAAGTACTGCAAAATCACCCGTCATCGCAGCTTTTGCCGCAAACGCAACACCATCACCTAGCACGCGACCAAACGGGCCGATGAAAGCATGAGCAAGAATGACCGACAGAATGATTGATACGAATGGCACCACAACCAGATACAAGTAGCTTGGGACAATACGCTTTAAGTTGGTTTCAATTAGCGCCAGTGCCACACCTGCCAGCATCGCCGGGATCACCTGAGCCTGATAGCCCACCTTCTCAATCACAAACAATCCGAAATCCCAAACCTCTGGCACTTCTTTACCTATGAGATAAGCATTCATCAGCTGGGGCGATACTAAGGTGACACCCAGCGTGATACCAAGAATGGGCGTACCACCAAGCTTTTTCACCGTAGACCAACACACACCAACCGGTAGGAAGAAGAAAATAGCTTCACCGATAAGCCATAAGAACGAGTGAACAGTTGCCCAGAACTGGCTGATTTCCACTAAGGTTTTGCCATCGAACATACGGATGTCGCCGATAACATTGCGGAAGCCAAGAATCAAACCACCTGTGATAATCGCCGGCAAAAGGGGAACAAAAATTTCGGCTAAGTGCGAGATACCACGCTCTAGAAAGTTCATGTTCTGGCGCGCAGCCAGCTTGGCATCGTCTTTAGATGCCGCTTTCTTACCTGTTGAGTCAATCAACATTTTGTAGACTTCATCAACTTCAGTGCCAATCACCACTTGGAACTGACCTGCATTGGTAAAGCAGCCTTTAACAATCTTGAGGCTCTCTAGTACCGACTTGTCGGCTTTATCGGTATCGTTAAGAACGAATCTTAAGCGAGTTAAACAGTGGCTAACACTGGCAATGTTGTCAGCTCCGCCAACACCGTCGATGATCGCTGCAATGTCTTGCTGGGCTATTTTGCTCATCGTTTGTACACCTTTTCCTGATATAGAGACGTAGGGTTAAGACGTCTAGGTCCATTTGTCTCGTTATATTAATAATATCGCAACATGCGAATGGGAACATTCCCAAAGATTGAGTTAAGTGTGCCATGGAACAATCAAAACAAAAATGGGAACAGTCCCATTAATTGAGTATGATCACAATAATTGTTGATAAATGCGTCAAGTTGATTAGTGGAACTGCTACGAAAAAGAAGCCGTGATTACACTGCTTCTTGCGTAAGATGAGAGATGGATTTATTGCCAGTAAGCTGACTAATCAATAGGTTAGCTGCTTTTTCTCCCGCTTGCTGATAGCCGGGATCAATGCTGTAAATATTAGGGAACAGGAAAGAGAGCAGTTCATTACCACCGACGCCAGTCACCACGATATCTTCTCGGCCAAGCTCTTGCAGGCGTTTGATCGTGCCAAGCGCTAAGGTATCACTGGCACACACGATCGCTTGTAATGAGTCCGTCACTACTTCATCGACAAGCTGATAAGCACTTTCATGATGAAGCTCACCGGTGCGATAAACAGCATGCTGATCGTTATCATCACACCATTTTTGAAATGCGTTAAGGCGTGCCAAGCCCGTGGTTTTATCCTTAGGATCGACACCAATATAGGCAAGTTGATTGACGCCTTGCGCCTGCAATTTATTCAAAACCGCTTGGATCAATCCTTGATTGTCGTAGTTGATGGAGGAGACTTGATCGGTATCCATGGCAATGACCACCACCTTCTCCTGCCACAAAGACACTCTATCGATATCAAGCTCCGTAAAACCAAACACAATGACACCTTCAACGTTGCGTTTACGCAGTACGCTTAGATGCTCGTTGGTTTTATCGGGATCGAACTGACTCTCCATGATCACCACATCGTAACCTGCAGAGTAAAGCACATTGAGCATGCTGCTCACCGCTTTGTTCTCTGAAGGCGAGTCGAGACGCGAGATAATGACACCAATGACCTTTTGCACTCCGCCCCCACGCATCGATTGCGCCGACTTAGAGGGCACATAGCCATGCTCTGCAATCACACGCTCCACTTTCTCGCGAGTTTCAGGTTTTACTTTAGGATCGTTAGTGAGCACGCGAGAGACGGTTGATTTACCGACTCCCGACAGCTTTGCAATATCAAGTATGGTGAGTTTTTTGCTCATGGTTATCTAAAAGCTTAGTATCCGTTTTTTGGTATGCTTCGTGTGGTCATCATACAGCTTTTATCGGTTTCACCCGCAATGGTAAGCATGCCCTTTCTGCCCTTACTAAACAGCTCAACCTCTGATTCAACTTGAGATTGACCATCAAGTGAATACTTCACGCCTGACGCAGAAGGGACGCGGTGCAGATGATATTCTTCGCCATCGATAAGCAGCAAGACTTGCTCACTCGATAACTGGGTTACCTGAAAGCTCTGGTTATCGCACTGATACTGGAGGACATGATAAGGGTTTTCAGGTTCCACCTGATCCGAACTACTGCACGCCACCAAACCGCCAACCATCATAGCCGTAACCAATCCATGTTTAACTAATGCACTCATAATGACTCCTTTAGGATCAAACGATTACTTAGTTAAGTATTGCGGCACATCGCGGATACTATCAAGTACCACAGTTGCGACAGACTCACCGCGCTCGGTGACCGGTTTGCCAGTACGTACTAAGATCTTGGTGCCAACGCCAGCTGCTTCAGCTGCCATCATATCTTCGGCTTTATCGCCGACCATGACTGAGTTTTCCATATCAATCTTTAGGAAATCACGAGCAGAGATAAACATGCCCGGTTTTGGTTTACGGCAGTCACAATCTTGTTTGTAATCACCAATGCCATGCTCTGGGTGATGTGGACAATAATAGATACCATCGAACTCGACGCCATTATCAGAGAAGTTCCAATCCATCCATTGAGTTAAAGAAAGGAAGCGATCTTCGGAGAACATACCGCGAGCAATGCCTGATTGATTGGTCACCAACACCAGCATATAGCCCATGTCCTGCAGTTTTTTCGTCGCTTCAAAAACGCCTTCAACATACTCAAAGTCGTGTTCATCGCTAACGTACCCATGATCAACGTTAATGACGCCATCACGATCCAAAAAAACAGCTGGTTTTGCCACAGTTCACTCTCTTGTTATAGATAGGTGCTAATAACCTGAATTATTACACGCTTTTATAGTCACGGCACTATGAAAATGCCGTTTAGACGTCTAGACGTAAAAATATCTATTGACACTAAAAGGTGAAAACCATAGCATCTTCTATCAATTGAGATGTAATTCAAACTTTTATGCTACTCACGGACTTCAGGTTGCTTAGATGATCGAAATTAATCAAGTAAACAAAGTGTTTTATCAAGGCGCTAAGGAAATCAACGCCTTGGCAGACATCAATCTGCATATCGCAGAAGGTACCATCTTTGGTGTGATTGGCGCCTCTGGTGCGGGTAAGAGTACGTTGATTCGCTGCGTAAACATGCTTGAAGCGCCAACGTCGGGTGAAGTCATCGTTGACGGTGTTGACCTGACTAAGCTATCGAAATCCGAGCTTTCAGAAGCGCGCCGCAACATTGGCATGATTTTCCAGCACTTTAACTTGCTTTCATCTCGCACCGTATTTGAAAACGTGGCACTGCCACTTGAGCTTGCTGGCAAAGAGCGCTCACATATCGAGACTAAAGTGACGGATCTTCTAAAGCTCGTCGGGCTGGCAGATAAGCGCGATACTTACCCTGCCAATCTAAGTGGTGGTCAAAAGCAGCGTGTCGCGATTGCTCGCGCACTATCGTCAGATCCTAAGGTGCTGCTTTGTGATGAAGCCACCAGCGCACTCGACCCTGCGACGACTCAATCGATTCTTGAGCTACTGAAAGAAATCAACCGCAAGCTTAAGATCACCATTCTTCTAATTACTCACGAAATGGACGTGGTAAAAAGCATCTGTCATGAAGTCGCAATCATTGGCGACGGTCACTTAGTTGAGAAAGGTACTGTTGGTGAAATCTTTGCCCATCCGAAAACTGAACTTGCGCACCAATTCATCCGTTCAACGCTCGACCTGTCGATTCCAGAAGACTATCAAGCAAGACTGCAAGCTGAGCGCGTTGATGGCAGCTACCCGCTTGTTCGCCTAGAGTTTACCGGTGCTACTGTAGATGCGCCGCTAATGACGCAAATTGCACGCAAATACAATATTGATGTCAGCATCCTAAGCTCCGATCTTGATTACGCGGGCGGCGTAAAATTCGGCATGATGGTGGCAGAGCTGTTTGGTAATGAGCAAGACGACAACGCGGCGATTCAATATCTTCGTGACCACAATGTAAAAGTAGAGGTACTTGGCTATGTCCTTTAACACTGTCTCAGACTGGTTATCTCTAAACAGTAACCTACTATTAGGGGCAACATGGGAAACCCTATATATGGTTGCCGTAGCAGGAGTGGTTGGCTTCGCCGTCGGTATCCCACTGGGTGTTATTCTGCATACCACTAAAAAAGGTGGCTTGCTAGAAAACATGCGTTTAAACAGTGTGCTAGGTGCCATTGTTAACGTGGGTCGTTCGGTGCCTTTCTTAGTATTAATGGTAGCGATCATTCCACTGACCAAGATTTTGATTGGCACCTTTATCGGTACCACGGCAGCTATTGTTCCACTGACGGTTGGTGCGATTCCATTTGTGGCACGCCTTATTGAAGGCGCACTACTTGAGGTGCCAACAGGTCTGGTAGAAGCCGCACAATCAATGGGCGCAACACCATACCAAATCATTACTAAGGTACTGCTTCCAGAAGCATTACCTACGATTGTCAATTCGGTGACAATCACCCTAGTGACACTAGTAAGCTACTCAGCAATGGCGGGTACCGTCGGCGGTGGCGGGCTAGGTGACGTAGCCATTCGCTATGGTTTCCACCGATACGATGTGACCATTATGGCCGTGACCGTGGTGATGCTCATTGTATTGGTACAAATTATTCAGTCTATCGGTGATGCCGTTGTTCGCCGCGTAGACCACAGATAATCGAGATTTTAAGATTTATAACAAGGAGAGAGTCATGAAATTCAACGTTAAGAATTTACTCGCAATTGCAGCTGCTGCATCAGCACTTATTCTATCTGGCTGTGGTGAAAAAGAAGTCGACACCAGCAAGATCAAAGTCGGTGTGATGGCAGGTGCAGAAGCACAAGTTGCAGAGGTCGCAGCGAAGGTTGCTAAAGAGCAATACGGTCTAGACGTTGAGCTAGTCACCTTCACAGACTACGTAACACCAAACGCAGCACTGGACGATGGCTCTATCGACCTTAACGCATTCCAACATAAGCCATACCTAGACCAGCAAGTAACGGATCGTAACTACAAGCTGACTATCGCAGGCAACACGTTTGTATACCCTATCGCGGGCTACTCGAAGCAAGTTAAGTCTGTGGATGAAATCCAAGACGGCGCACGTATCGCAGTACCCAATGACCCAACAAACCTAGGTCGCTCACTACTGCTACTTGAGCAACAAGGTCTACTAACTCTACGTGAAGGTGTTGGTCTACTGGCGACAGTTCGTGATATCGAAGAAAATCCAAAGAACATCACTATCGTTGAGCTAGACGCAGCACAACTACCACGTTCTCTTGATGACGTAGCGCTATCTATCATCAACACAACTTACGCAAGCTCTATCGACCTAACACCTCAACGCGACGGTGTGTTTGTTGAAGACAAAGAGTCGCCATACGTAAACCTAATCGTTGCGCGTGAAGACAATGTGAACGCAGAAAACGTTCAGAACTTCGTAAAAGCGTACCAAACAGAAGATGTGTACAACGCAGCTTCTGATATCTTCAAAGGTGGCGTTGTTAAAGGCTGGTAATCTCACCACCTTTGCACCAAACATCAAAAAGGGGTTGAAGCTTAGCTTCAACCCCTTTTGTATTTTCAATCGATAAATCTGCTTACTTTAGGTGATCCCAAGAAATATTGGAGACGATTCGGCAAGAATCGCACTTAAAGTAAAAGATGTCGTGCAGCGGCTCATCAAGCAACCACTCTCCACCACATTTCGGGCACTTACGTGCTTTTTCTTCCTCGAGGCTCTTACCGCCCACCTTGTACAGATAGTAGTACGTTGGGATTTGGGTAATGTACTCGATACGACCGCGAATATCCCAGCCACGACGGAACAGGTCACTGCCTACCTCAGACAGCTCTCGCAATGCTGCGTGCTCTGCTTTACAGCCACCTGCCATTTGAATTTCATCGCAAGCTTGCCACTCGGTTTGCCATTTAATCACCGTCTTATGGTCGCCATTGAGTGTCGGTGGGTTACGGTACAGCGGGATTGGCAGCAAGGTTTCACCACTTCGAAGCGGTGAACAGGTGTGCACATACGTGGTGTACAGCACTTGCCAGCTCGGCGTTTCATCTTCTGCTGCTTGCTCTGAATTGATATCACGA
The DNA here is from genome assembly GCF_050337275.1 of Vibrio wakamikoensis. Taxonomy (NCBI): domain Bacteria; kingdom Pseudomonadati; phylum Pseudomonadota; class Gammaproteobacteria; order Vibrionales; family Vibrionaceae; genus Vibrio; species Vibrio wakamikoensis. The sequence continues at coordinate 84,559 of NZ_JAKJST010000024.1, forward strand.
CCCAGCAAGCGAACCTTAGGTGCCAACAGGCAAGCATCCGATAAACGCTTTAAACATACTTTTACGAAATCTGAGTGGTTACTTGGATGCAAGCTATCTTGCTCAGGACATACCGCGCGAACAAAGAATTCCCCCTCCCCCATCACCACCGGAAACTCGCGCCCTAACACTTGGCCGTTATAGCGCAGCGCGTCCATCAGACCGTTAATGCCCTTCTCTACCGCGCTGATCGTAGTGTTATCAAAACACTCAAAATGAAGCTCTACCACATACATAATTAAACGTCAGGCTCCAGACCGTTGAGGAATGTCTCGATATTCTCGGCAACCACATCGCGGCGATCAGTACCCAGACGCTCAAGAATCACGTTACCAGAGATGTTACAGATAGAAATCACATCCATATCAGCATCGGTGGCCGCAATGAATACGGTTGGTTTGAGCTTGAGGCGGCGCTGAGTCACTAGGTGACCCAAAATGTTCTCTTGCAGGCGAGTGAAATCATCATCGCTCCACACTTGCAGCAGCGTCAACTCGTTGCCCTGCCATGTGGCATTCATATCTGCGCTATACTGATGCCCATAGAAAGCTTTAATGTCATCGTGTAACGTTAGCTCTATCCCTTGCTCGATATTTTCCAAACGCTCAGGGACGTCGCGGACGCAGGCACGCCAATACACCGATTCGTCATCTTTGCGATCAATACAAGGGGACACTAAGCCATGAAGCTCTTCACTGGCTGGTAGTGTTTGATGCTTTTCTTGCCAAGCCTGTTGATAGCGCTGTGAAAACGCCTCTAAAGCTTGTTGTACACTTTGATTCATATGCTCTCCACTCATCCTTCAATTGTTCGGCGATTTCCGAGCACAAAGGATGACAGCTATTCAGGGATCTCGTAAAATTCGTTTTATTCTAATCGAAATATCACACAATTATGAGCAAATATTCCAACGCGAAAGAGCTTTCAGGACTCACACTGGGTCAAAAGACCGATTATGCCAACCAGTATGATGCTACCCTTTTGCAACCTGTACCACGAAGCCTAAACCGTGACGACCTTGAACTCGGTGATAGCTTGCCATTCCAGGGCTGTGATATTTGGACTATGTATGAGATCTCTTGGCTCAATGCCAATGGCTTGCCACAGGTCGCTGTTGGTGAAGCTTACATCCCAGCAACCAGTACCAACCTTATCGAATCTAAGTCATTTAAGCTGTATCTCAACAGCTACAACCAAACGCGATTTGATTCATGGGATGAGGTGCAAAGCACCATCGCCGGCGATCTATCAATCTGTGCCGGTGAAACGGTGACGGTAAAGCTTATCCCAGTAGGTGACTTTGAAAACACCCAGATCGTTGGCATGAAGGGCGAGTGCATCGACAACCAAGATATTCGTATCGACAGCTACGACTTTGATGCAGCACTGCTTGAAGGTGCATCTGGAGAGGAAGTGGTTGAAGAAGCACTACATAGCCACCTGCTAAAATCCAATTGCCTTATCACCAATCAACCTGATTGGGGCAGTGTCGAGATCCAATATCACGGCGCAAAGATCAACCGTGAAGCCCTGCTACGCTACCTTGTTTCGTTCCGTGAACATAATGAGTTTCACGAGCAATGTGTTGAGCGTATCTTCACAGATATTATGGCGTACTGTAAGCCAACAGAGCTAACCGTGTATGCTCGCTACACGCGCCGTGGCGGTTTGGATATCAACCCGTACCGCTCAAACCAGCACAGCGCACCTTCTCACAACATGCGTATGGCACGACAGTAAGCACTCTCAATTAATGGAAACCGTCATGGGCTCAAAAATTTGGACAGTATTGGCTCTGCTTTGCTCACTGATTGCAGGAGCAGCGCACGCTAAAACGTCCTTTACGTCTCCGATTTTAGTAGAGGCGGATAAGTTGGTAGATATTGAACCGGCAAAAGCACTGGAGATTGCCAACAAGTATCTGACCGATCGTACCTTTGCTGAGCCTAATGACGACCGACTACCGAAACTCAAGCGTGATGACACTGACCAGCGTATTCGCACACCGCTAAGCAGTGTCAATGCGCTGCAGATCGTTGCCAAGGCTCAGTTCAATCTAGGTGATAGCCAAGCTGCCATGCAGAGTTTGCTGCTTGCTGAGTCGATGACCGAAAAATACCAATTGCTGTTTTTGGCGCTGGATGTGCGTATCCTGAAAGCTAGGCTGCACTGGCTTACCACGAACGAAGCAACCAAAGCCTTGGCGACACTCGAGCAAGTTGAGCGCGACCTTGAGTCAATTCGCAAAGGACAAAACATTGCCAATCGAACCAGCTATCGCATCAAGATTTTGCAAGCACAGATCGCTTCTAACGAAAACGATTTTGAGCTAGCCAATAGCCTGTTCCAAGCGGCGCTGTCTTATATTCCGAATGACAAGCTATCAAAATGGCAAATCGACTTTCATACCAAGTTTGGTAAGCACTATTTACATCACCGTCGATACAACGAAGCCCTGTCTGAACTGCTACTCGCTTACTGGTCTGCCATTGAGCTTAACAGTAGCGACCAGCTAGCGAGTATCAACCAACAGCTTGCACAACTATTTATGCAACGCCAAGTACTCGACAAAGCGCTTGAGCACTTGTCACAGGCGGCTGACTTCTACGGTACCTACCCAGAATCCCCAATTCTTGCTGATGTGCTCAAGCAAATGGGGGATGTGTATTATTTGCAAGGTAAATACAACCTAGCGTTAGTGCACTACTTCAACGTGATTGATCAAAAGAAGACTGATAAGAACATCGAAAAAGTTATCGATATTCGCCTCAGTCTTGCTTCTACCTATTTACAGCTCTACAACTACCCATTGGCGGAGCAGTATTTGGCACGTGCTGAAAAACTACTTAGCTACTCAGATCTGCCAGAGCTAGAAACCAAAGCGGCGCTGCTTGATGCGGGACTTGGTTACTTCCAGCAAGATAACAAGCAAGTAATTGGGCAAGCGAAACGAGCATTGACACTCAGCCAATCACTCGCCATGAGCGAGTCTCTTGAACAAGCTTCACTCGAGCAGCAAGCGTATCAATTACTTGCACTCGGTTATGAGCAAAGTGGCAAGTTTAAACAAGCACTCAGCAACATTAAAAAAGCCAACTCACTGCGTATTTATCAACAGGCTCAGCTCAATCAAATCAGTGAAGAAGCATTCCGTAAGCAAAGACAGTTTGTCGAGCAAGGTCTGCATTACGAAATCCAAGAGCAAGAGCTTGCTGAAGCGCTAGAAAAACAAAACAAATTTCAAAAAGTGGCGCTTGGCCTATTCTGTATAGCCTCGCTGTTGGCACTGATGGTCCTGCGCCTAAGCTACACCAATAGGCGCAATAAGAATGAAGTTGAACAGCTGAATGAAAACCTGTTTACCCACGCGCGTTCAGGTCTGCCGAATCTGCGTCTTCTCAATGCTAACTTGCCAAGCTCTCTGCAACGTACTCAGCGCTACTTTGAGCAGTGGCAAGTCGGCGAGCTTATCAATGAGCCGCTCAGTGACCGCTTACGCTTTGTGATGATTGATGTGCCGTTTCTTCGCAATATGTATCTGCAAAACGGTTACGAAGCAGGCTTAGAGTTGGAACGCGCATTTGGTGAGTTTATTCGCAGTAAAATTGAAGCGCCAGCTCGTATCTATCACTTTTCTGATGCTAACTTGCTGTATATCGAGCCAAGTATCAAGCCACGCACGGCGGAAAGCCTATTTGAAGAGATTCAAAGTTGGATCAATGAGTTTGAGCAAGATCGTAAGATCAATCGCATCGTACGAGTCGGCATGGCCAACTACCCATTCCTGCCTCGCGCATACACCGCCATCAACGACAAAGAGCTGCTCGATATCTTATTAGTCGCCACACACATGGCGCGCGAAGTCAGCATGCGTGAAAGCCAAAGTCATTGGGTTTACCTCAAGGCGATTGATAATGCGCCAGCAGCAAGCCTTGCCACCGACAATGTCAGACAAGCCTGTCGCACAGCGATAAAACAGGGGTTAATAAAAGTTCACTCTTCTTCTCAGAATGAGGACGGGTTCAAAAAATCGTTGATGAGTGAGTAAAAAGTCCGCAGTTGAACACTGAATAACGTGACGTTGTGATGTTTTTTGATATTATCGATCAATACATCAATAAGATTCCCATCTGGTTTGTTTTAAAGGATTTATGAGCTCACAGGATAGCGAGACATTAGAGCATCTCCACCAGCTTAAAGTGCAGGTGGAGCAATTACGTGTAGCTCACCGCGATGCTTCGCTTAAGTCGCGTCGTGAACAAGCCATCCTCAAACGTTTCATTTCGACACTCAGCAATAGTCATATTGGTGCCCACTCGCGCATTGACGATAAACTGATTGAACTCCGCCAAGAATTAGAGCATAACAAGGACATTAGTACTCTGGTGCCCAAGTTTGCCATCTTGGAGCGTCTCATCGGCCAAAGGTCCGTTTCGATGGAAAAACAACAGCTATCATTGGAAGAGCAAACAAGGCGCAGTGGCGAAACACTGCAGCGCATTGGTGGCTTGCCTGCTCAAATCAAACGCGACCTGAGGAACGTATTGGCTTTCAACGATAAAAGTTCGTTGAAGCTTACTGACAATGCCGTCAAGCTGCTGGCCATTTATGAGCGCGCGACCAAGATAATCACTTCCAACTCTGCATTATTACCAAAAGAATCGGAGCCAACCGAGAATAGTGGTTTACTACAGAATCTCAATGAAGAGCTGCAAAACCTAATTACTGAACTTGATTTCGATGGTGAACCGGGTGAACAGTTATTCGAGATCCGTTATAAACTACTAACGGACGCTTCATCGAATCAATTACTCGAGCATACCTTGCAGGTGTTAAGACTGGTCATTGACGCCACTAAATATGAACGCCGCACCTCGCAGCAGTTCCTAGAACAAGTCAACGGCTCACTTTCTTCGTCACTGAAGAACAACTCGCAAAACCTCGATCAAAGCCAGATCTACTTCGAGCAGCGCCAAAATATGAGCAAGGAGCTGCACAACCTGGTCTCTAGCGGTAAACGTGGCATTGCCTCAGTGCAAGACTTAGAGGAAGCCAAGCGTGCGATGACGCCATTGTTTGCTCAGCTTGCGTCATTAACGGAGCGTCTGCAACATGCCGAAGTAAGAGAAGCTGCGCTGATTGAGCAGATGGCACACAACAAGAACCAGCTTGAAGCACTTTACGATAACACACAAGACTATCGTCGCCGTTTAGAAGACCAGTCTCAACGTATGCTGCTCGACCCACTGACCAAGGTTTATAATCGCACAGCTCTTTTAGATAAGCTTGAAATTGAATACCGCCGCTGGCTGAAGAATCAGCACCCACTCTGGGTTGTGGTATTTGATATCGATAAGTTTAAGAGCATCAACCACAACTTTGGTTACAGTGCCGGTGATAAAGCACTAAAGATCATCGCCAAAACCATCGCCAACTCGGTCGACAAAACCGATACCGTCGCACGCTTCTCTGGTGAAGAGTTTATTTTGATCATGCCCGAGCAGAACGAAGCAACAAGTTTGGCAAAAGTACGTGAGATCCAGAAAAAAGTCAGTAATTTGCCGTTTAAGTTCCGCGACCAACTGCTCACGATTACCTTAACAGCAACCAGTGCGCTGTTTAGCCAAAATGACATTCCTGAAGATGTGTTAGAGCGCCTACACAAAACCTTGTCCCACACACAAAAGCTTGGCCCGAACCAGCTCGCGTGGAACCCATAATCTCGCTATATTTTTCAGATAGTTATAGAAACCTTCCTGACATTTGCTACTCTAATAGTTAATCGCTTGTAAATTTTGGCCAAAAGCGCCCGTATAAACCTTGCGATAGATAACTATAACAATGAACCCAAAACACCTGCGTTCTCGATTCAGTGGGCACCCGAACAACCAACTTTCTCTTGCCCCACACAAAAGATCGCAGTATTCGGTTCTAGATAAGGAATTTGCTTATGATCACTCACATTAGTCCCGCGGGTAGCATGGATCTTTTGTCTCAACTCGAAGTTGAGCGCCTTAAAAAGACCGCGTCTAGTGACCTATATCAGCTGTATCGCAACTGTACGTTAGCGGTACTTAACTCTGGCAGCCACACCGATAACTCAAAAGAGCTACTGGATAAACACCAATCCTTTGATGTCAACGTCATGCGTCGTGAGCGCGGCATCAAGCTCGAACTCACCAACCCACCAGAGCATGCGTTTGTCGACGGTCAAATCATCAAAGGTATTCAAGAGCACTTGTTTTCGGTGTTGCGTGATATCGTCTACGTCAACATGCACCTTGCAGACAATCAGCGCCTAAATCTGACCAACTCGACCCATATTACCAATCTGGTGTTTGGTATCCTGCGTAATGCAGGCACTTTGATTCCCGGTATCGACCCAAATTTGATTGTCTGCTGGGGCGGTCACTCCATCAACCCCACTGAGTATCAGTACACCCGTGAAGTAGGTAACGAGCTTGGTCTTCGTGAGCTGAACATCTGTACCGGTTGTGGTCCTGGCGCGATGGAAGGCCCGATGAAAGGCGCAGCGATTGGCCACGCCAAGCAGCGTTATACCCACCAGCGCTATCTAGGCCTGACTGAACCGTCCATCATTGCTGCTGAGCCGCCAAACCCTATCGTTAATGAACTGGTCATCATGCCAGACATTGAAAAGCGTCTTGAGGCGTTTGTGCGTATCGCTCACGGTATTGTCATTTTCCCTGGTGGCCCGGGTACAGCCGAAGAGCTACTCTACATACTGGGCATCATGATGCACCCGAATAATACTGAGCAGCCGATGCCAATCGTGTTAACGGGTCCAAAAGAGAGTGAAGCGTATTTCCGCTCTATTGATGAGTTTGTGCGCTCGACACTCGGTGAGGAAGCCACCAAATACTACGAGATCATCATTGCTGACCCAGAAAAAGCCGCCAAGATCATGAAGCAGGCCATGCCAGCAGTAAAAGAACACCGCAAGAAAAATGGCGACGCCTACAGTTACAACTGGTCACTGCATATCGAGCCGGAGTTCCAACTGCCATTCGATCCAACCCACGAGAACATGGCTGGACTCGATCTTCATCTGAATCAGCGCCCAGAAAACTTGGCGGCAGCACTGCGTCAAGCCTTCTCAGGCATCGTCGCTGGTAACGTGAAAGCAGAGGGTATCCGAGAAATTGAGCGCCATGGACCATTTATGATTGATGGAGACAAAGCCTTGATGAAGAAAATGGACAAACTGCTCAGCGATTTTGTGACTCAACAGCGCATGAAACTACCGGGTTCTGAGTACATTCCGTGTTATCGCATCGCGAATGGCGAATAAAACCTGAAACTCAGTAGCGTTTTATTTACAATAAAGCCACGTTTCCTCGTGGCTTTAATTTTATGTCAATTCATCTTGTTATCATCGATGCTCTAAACCTGATCCGCCGAGTCCATGCGGTGCAACCCGATCCCACTGACATAGAAAGAACCATACAGACTACCTCTCGTACACTACGCCGCATCGTTGATGAAGCGCAACCGACGCATATTATTGCGGTATTCGATCACCACGAACAAGACAGAGGCTGGCGCGGGGACATCCTGCCTGAATACAAGCAGAACAGAAAGCCAATGCCAGAGCCGCTCTACAATGGTCTAGATAAAATCCAAGATGCGTGGTGGCAGCTCGGTATTGATTCACTACTCTCCGAAGGCGATGAAGCGGATGACTTGGTAGCAACACTTGCCGTTAAAGTTGCCAGTCATGGTGAGAAAGTCACGATTATCTCGACCGACAAAGGTTATTGCCAACTGCTCTCCCCGACTCTACAGATACGAGATTACTTCCAACATCGCTGGCTGGATGCGCCTTTCATTGAGCAAGAATTTGGCGTAAAACCAGAACAGCTTTCCGATTACTGGGGACTAACAGGCGTGAGTTCGTCACAGGTACCAGGCGTTGCTGGAGTTGGCCCAAAGGCAGCAAAAGAGATTTTGACCACGTACAACGACATTGAGTCGGCGTATGCCTCTGATGAGCTTGCAGCTAAATATCGTAAGAAGCTCGATGAGCACATCGAGATGGCGAGAAAATCAAAGCAAGTATCGGCACTCAAAACAGATATTGAGCTCGGTTTTAATCTGCAGGATATTCGATTTGAAGGCCTAGGCACGAATACCTAGACCTTTTAGAGACGCTCTAAACCAAATTAGTATGGTGAGATATTGGATAGCACTTGAATATGCACCGTGATTTCCTCACGGTCATGGTACAAGTGCTTCGCTTGCAGCTTGAACTTCACCTTGTTCTCAATCAGGAAGATCTTTAGGTTCTCAATGTCTTGTAGAACCTCATCATAACGACCTTTCATTGGCAGTTTAAGGTTGAAGATCGTCTCTTTCGCCCAGCCACGAATCAACCACTCACCCATTAACTGTGCAACGCGAGACGGCTTCTCGATCATGTCACACACCAACCAAGTGACGTTCTTGCGCGGTGGCTCAAACTTAAAGCCATCTTCTTGATGGTGCTTAACTTGACCAGTTTCCATTAGGCTATCTGCCATCATGCCATTATCAATCGCATGGACGAACATAGAGCGGCGAACCAACTGATACGTCCACCCACCAGGACACGCACCAAGGTCAACACCCCACATGCCTGATGCTAAGCGCTCATCCCACTCTTCTTTGGGAATGAACACGTGAAATGCTTCTTCTAGCTTTAACGTTGAGCGGCTTGGCGCATCTGCCGGGAACTTAAGACGTGGAATGCCCATAAAGAACGCAGAGTTGTTGTTCGGGTGAGAGTAACCCACATAACAATGACCCGGTGCGATAAAGCAGATGTGTAATACCGGCTTTTTAGCATGCTCTTTATTAAACAAGTAACCCTTGCCACGCATCGCTTGACGCACTGGCACGGTAAACTTACGGCAGAACTTGAGCAGCTCTTTCGCTTCGTTGGTGTCTGGAGTCTCAATACGGATATCGCCACAACGAGGGAAGCCTTCCACTTCATCGAGCGCAGCAAGTAGCGGAGAAATGCGATCATCGGATGGCAGAGCTTCAAGCTCGCTAGCAATCGCAAACATTTGACGAGCGAAGATAAGCGATTGGAAATCAATATCGCGGATAAGCCTGTCCGCATCACCGTCTTGGTAACACTCAAAAATCACGTAGCCTGAGTTGTTTTTGACTCGCGGGAAGCCGAATACCTCTAGGGCTGTCGCTTTGTCTTGAATTTCGCCTGCACACTCTTTCTCGAACCCAGAGCGGCAATAAAGCATTACCTGTTTCACTGATTGACTCCATCTTTGTTTGTTTCGTCAGTCATCTGATATCCAGCATAAGCGAGGAACCCCCAACCTATCATAAACATCACCCCGCCCAGTGGAGTAATGGGACCAAACCACTTCACTCCTGTTAGCGCTAGGGCGTATAGACTACCGCTAAAGAAAAGGATGCCGATGATAAAGCAAATCGCGGCGCGATGAAATGCCTTTTGCGCTTTCTCTGCCCGGCTATGTAATGCAAAAAGCGCACATAACAACAGTGCTAGGGTATGGATAAACTGATAGGTCACACCCGTTTCGAAAACGCCCAGAAGATAAGGCGACAGAAAGCTTTTAAGGCCATGAGCCGCAAATGCCCCTAGCCCGACACTAAGAAGTCCCGACAACGCAGCAATAATAATGAGTGTACGACTACGCACTGGCTTCTTCCATATCATTGATGCCTTTAATAAACAGCGCTAAACGATCGGCGGCCATTTGGCGGTTTTGCGCTTCGGTGAAACCCGACGATTTTCTTGGTTTAAAGCTGTGGTCGCCATCGGGTACAAAGCTCACTTCGACCTTATCTGAAAGAATAAAGTCTGCAAATTCTTCTTGCTTACCAAAGGTGTCACGCTCACCTTGTAAGATAAGACATGGCTTTGTCATCGTCGCCAAGTGGTCGCCTTTGAAGTTTTCTGGCTTACCCGGCGGGTGAAAAGGAAAGCCTAAACAGGCAATTGATTTCACTAGTTCGTGCTCAGAGAGCAGTGACGCCATTCGTCCGCCCATCGACTTGCCACCAATGACAATAGGCGCGCCGTTAGCAACGTGCTCTATTACCTCTGTCATCGCCTCAAGTAGCTTTGGCGCGCGATCTGGCGGTCGCTTTTTGCCGTCTTCTGCACGTTTCACCATGTAAGGGAAGTTGAACCTGACAACGCGGATACCCTTTGTAGATAAACGAGCAGCCATATCTTGCATAAAGTCATGCTCCATACCCGCGCCAGCACCATGAGCAAATAAAAACAGCGGACCGCGCTCTGGTCCATCAATAATAAGCTTAGTCATCTAATAATACCTCTTGCTCACTTTGTGCTTTAGCTAGCATCCAATCTCTGAATGTAGCGATTCGTCCCATGTCGGCCTGTTTATCATGGCACACTACATAGAACGCATTTTTACTGACCAATACTTCATCAAATGGCGCAATAAGTCGACCAGCATCCAGCTCTGGCTGAGCGAGAACATTATTTCCTAATGCAATGCCTTGGCCGTGTGCTGCGGCTTGCAGAACCATAGTGGAGTGACTGAAGATCGGACCATGATTGACGTTCACGCCTTCAAGGTTATTTTGTTTAGTAAACTGCTTCCAGTCTTTACGCGAGGTATCATGCAGCAATGTGTGCTTAGAGAGATCTTCAAGCGTATTGAGTGGTTTAGAGCCGAGCAAAAGAGCGGGGGCACACAAGGGAACCAAAAACTCTTGATACAGTTTGTCAGCACGCAGTCCCGGCCAGTTGCCGCGACCGTAGTAAATCGCAACGTCAACGTCGTCGGTTAACGACCCTTCATCCATATCCACCGCTTTAATACGCACATCGATATCAGGCTCTTGCTCATTAAAGTCAGCGAGGCGAGGCACAAGCCACTGAATGGCAAAGCTAGGTGGTAAGCTGATGGTCAGAGCGCCCTTCTCACTGCGCTCTAGCACCTTATCGGTCGCTTCGGCCAAAGATGTGAAAATATCTTTGATATCAAGAAAGTAGCTTTGGCCTTCTTCGGTAAGTAGCAACGAGCGATTTCGACGGCGAAACAGCTTTAGACCTAAAAATTCTTCAAGCGCTTTGATTTGATGACTGACTGCCGCTTGAGTAACAAACAGCTCTTCCGCCGCTCGAGTAAAACTCAAATGGCGCGCGGCGGCCTCAAAAACTTTGAGCGAATTGAGGGGAGGCAAACGTCTCGACATAACGACTCTCTAATGCATTAGTTTTTTTAATCTGAAACATTATAATTTGTCCATTGCCGAACAGCCAGAGAAATTCTATATTTCACCCCGTAAACGCGAGTCTGAACGGCTCGGTTCTCTCTAGAACCGATTGACTTGCGCTTGCGATGTTGTGTTTGCAATCTCGATTTTCGAGTTAGGTAGAATTCTACCACCACACCTTGGCTAGTTATCCCCTAGTTGATGTGTGTACTTCCTGTATTTTTGACCTGTCTGTCAAATTTTCTTACACCGCCTATATGGCGGTGTTTTTTTATCTAAATTTTATTCACTTACTCAGTGATAAATTGTCCCATAAAAAAACGGCCACCCAAGGTGACCGCTTTCTATAGTTTTGTTAATAGCTGAGCTAATCGTTTTTCGTCGGATTAGTCTTACAGACCTGCATCAGCAAAGACTTGATTCACAATCTCTTGTGCTTCAGCTTCGATCTGTTTTAGGTGCTCATCACCCTTAAAGCTTTCGCAGTAGATTTTGTAGATATCTTCTGTGCCTGAAGGACGCGCAGCAAACCAACCATTTGCCGTCGTCACTTTAAGACCGCCGATGGCTGCACCGTTACCAGGAGCGTGAGTTAGACGAGCGGTAATCGCATCGCCAGCCAGTGTTTCCGCCGATACCATTTCTGGTGACAACTTCTTAAGTACGTTCTTCTGCTCTGTATTTGCCACAGCTTGAATACGATTGTACTTAGACTCGCCGTGTTTAGCCGCTAGCTCTTCATAGTACTGCTGTGGGTTCTTACCCGTTACCGCGGTAATTTCTGCTGCTAACAGGCAAAGAATGATGCCATCTTTGTCTGTTGACCAAGGCGTACCATCTTTACGAAGGAAAGACGCACCAGCACTCTCTTCACCACCAAAGCCAAACTCACCGTTATAAAGGCCATCAACAAACCACTTGAAGCCAACTGGCACTTCGCACAGTGTACGGCCAAGGTCAGCAACAACACGGTCAATCAGTGCACTTGATACCAGCGTCTTGCCCACAGCAACATCATCACGCCATTCGCTGCGATGACGGTATAGGTAATCGATACATACTGCTAGGTAGTGATTCGGATTCATTAGACCTTTTGGTGTGACGATACCATGACGGTCATAATCTGGGTCATTACCAAATGCCAAATCATAATCATCTTTAAGCGCTAGAAGGCCTGCCATTGCATATGGCGATGAGCAGTCCATACGAACCACACCATCTTTATCAAGCGACATGAATTGGAACGATGGATCAACGGCTTCACTTACCAAGGTTAGATCTAGGTCGTACGCTGCACCAATTTGACGCCAGTAGTCGATGCCTGAACCGCCCAATGGATCAACACCAATCTTAAGGCCTGCTTTTTGAATCGCTTCCATATCGATAACGTTGACTAGGTCATCAATATAAGGCTTCACCAAGTCACGCTCTTCAAACAAATCATCCGCTTTAGCAACCGCGATAGGTAGACGCTTCACATCTTTCATCTCGTTGCTGATGATTTCGTTAGCACGATCTTCAATCGCTTGAGTGAGCTCTGCTTCAGCAGGACCACCGTGAGTTGGGTTGTATTTGATACCACCATCTTGCGGTGGATTGTGCGAAGGTGTGATCACAATGCCATCGGCTTTTTTATCGCTCATTAGATTGTGCGTTAAAATCGCATGTGAGATACCTGGTGTTGGCGTGTAGCCGTTATCTACTTGCGCAATAACATGAACACCATTCGCAACCAATACTTCAACCACAGTCGCGAACGCTGGCTCAGACAAGGCGTGGGTATCTTTACCCACAAACAGTGGGCCTGTCGTGCCTTTCTCTGCGCGCACTTCTGCTACCGCTTGTGCAATAGCAAGAATGTGGTTTTCGTTAAACGTCGCTTTGTCCGCGCTGCCGCGGTGACCAGAGGTGCCAAACTGAACACTTTGTGCCGTGTTATCCGCTTCTGGTTGAATTAGGAAATAATTGGATACTAGCGCTGGAATGTTATGAAGGTCTTGTTGCAAAGCCTTCTGGCCCGCGCGTGGGTGTATAGCCATAACTGACGTCCTTTCAAATTTAAGCTTAAAAATACAAAAAACCTCATAATACTCGTTTAAGTTTGAACATTATGAGGTTTAAATCGAAAATCTTAGATAGAAGCCGTGACTTTCTCGATGAGCTCAGCGGGGAACTCCATCATGGTCATCACCTGTTCGACCATCTGCCTTTTGCGGCTAGTATTGGTGTTGGTAATCACCCAAAGCGGCGTATTTGGAATGGCTTTTGGCTTGGTCGTATTACCGCTTTCTAGTAGCGTCGCTTCATTGTTTGCGAAGTAGACTCGCTTGCGGCCTTTTACTTGTGTCGCCTCAGAAAAGCTTTCTGGGTTCAAGCGATGCAACGTAGATAGCACCAGCATAAAGCGATCAATGGCTTTTTTCAGTCCAGCGAATTCGTCAGAAATCAGTAGAGAGCGCATCTCTTTTACTGAATCAACGGTTTCTGCTTTTGGTGCCTGTTTACTCACGACAATCGTCTTAGCGGCAGCGGGCCTCTGTTCCGTCTCGGCTGCATCTACCTTTAATAAACGTCGTAAGATATCTGAAGCACTTTCGCCAATGTGGTGGGTCTGGCTTGCAATGTAACGGTATAGATCCTCATCAACCTCAATTGTTTTCATTCGCTTTTCACAATCTCTATGTTTAAACTCTGGATGATTATAACGAGTTCCGCGATGAACCTCCACGTTAAACACATCACGAATAACAGAAAATGTCAGCTTTATTAAACTACAAAAGAGAAGGTCAAGGTACACCAGTCGTTCTAATCCATGGACTGTTTGGTGACTTGAATAATCTTGGCGTGCTCGCCAGAGAACTGAAACAGGATCATGATGTCATTAGTGTTGATCTCAGAAATCATGGTCGCTCATTTCATAGTAACGATCACGATTATGCATTAATGGCGAGTGATATCATCACGTTACTAGAAGATCTCAACGTCGAAAGGCCTATTATTATCGGCCACTCAATGGGCGGCAAAGTCGCCATGAAACTGTGTGACTTTGATTACCCGATTGAGAAGCTTGTGGTGATGGACATGTCCCCAGTTAAATACACCATCCGCCGTCACGATAATGTGCTCGCCGGCCTCAACGCAGTCTGTCAGCAAACTCCGAAGACTCGCGTCGACGCCATGGCAGTCATGAGTGAACATATTGAAATAGAGGGCGTGCGTCAGTTCTTGGGTAAGTCACTATACAATGCAGGTGAGCATATGGAGTGGCGCTTTAACCTTAAAGGGTTGGAGAAAAATTACTGGAACATTCTAGACTGGCAGCCAATCAGCAAAACCGACACACCCGTTTTGTTTCTTAAAGGTGCGGATTCCGATTACCTGCAAGTCGATCATCAAGCACAAGTACAACAGCAGTTTGCGCAAGTTAAGGTGCACATTGTTGCCAATACCGGACACTGGCTGCATGCAGAAAAGCCTAACGAAGTGCTACGTGCGATACGCAAATTCATTTAATTTTGACCTACATCGTAAGCAGGTTGATTTCCATGGATTAACTTTACCGAGCAACAATGGTATAGTTCCGCGCAAGCATATTGGCACAAAGGAATACCATGCTTTACGACTATATAGATAAACTCGAGTCCATTGGTTTGGATCTGTTGTTTGCATCGATCTTTTTTCTGATCGGCATGGCAATCAAAGATGTACTAAAACAAGGCAATGTCCCGGTGTTTGGTCGACGTATTGTGTGGCTTGTACTGTTCTTAGGCTGTGCAGGTTTTGTCGCGAAAGGCATTATTCAGCTAAGCTGGGAAGGTACAGGACTAGGCTAATTACCTCCATTCCTGAGTCCAACGAAGACAGATAAAAAGGTACTGAATTTATGGCAAGTGTAGGTCTATTCTTTGGTAGCGATACTGGCAACACAGAAGCTATTGCAAAGATGATCCAAAAACAATTGGGTAAACAGCTCGTTCACGTTCAAGACATTGCTAAAAGCAGCAAAGAAGACATCGACAACTTCGATCTTCTTCTACTTGGCATCCCAACTTGGTACTACGGCGAAGCACAAGCAGATTGGGATGACTTCTTCCCAGAACTTGAAGGCATCGACTTCTCAACTAAGCTAGTAGCTATTTTTGGCTGTGGTGACCAAGAAGATTACGCAGAGTATTTCTGTGATGCGATGGGCACAGTGCGTGACATCGTTGAAGCGAAAGGCGGCACGATCATCGGCTACACACCAACTGAAGGTTACGAGTTTGAAGCATCTAAAGCGCTAGTTGAGGGTGATGAATCTCAATTTGTTGGTCTATGTATCGATGAAGATCGCCAGCCAGAGCTTACTGACGAACGCGTATCAAACTGGACTAAGCAGATTTACGAAGAGATGTGCCTAGCTGAGCTAGAAGACTAATCTCTACGCTTTAAAAAAACCTCCTAACGGAGGTTTTTTTGTATCTGAATATGGCAACAACAAACCTTACGTCTAGGCATTAACCGACTCTGACTCCACATCCCGGAACTGCGCCTTTTTACGAATGTAGAGCTTACGCTGGATAGTCGACACTATCTCACCTTTGTCATTTTGAATATGACTGACAAACTCAGGAAAACACTTCTCACCTGTCTGAGTGCTCTTCAAAATGTCCTCTAGCATATCTTGGCTAATGACAAACTCTGCCCGCAAATCAGAAAACCCCGGCTTAATGAAGTCAATGCTCGCTTCCTTATCCCAAACATAATATTGCTCACGTAAAATCCCCATTAACATCAATGAGTAAATAGGATCCGTCATTGAAAAAATGCTGCCACCAAACTGAGAACGATTGGCGTTTTTGTTCCACCATCGCAATTTCAAACGCACTTTGACACTGCGAAAATCATCACTGATCTCCTCTATACGGATGCCCGCTCCCCAAAAAGGTGGCCAGATGTTCAGCGCGAACTTAACGTACTTAGGTTTGTATATTTTGGCGAGTCGTTTATCCATCTGATTCATCCATTACTGCAAGTCCATTAAATGTAAACAGATTGTAACTGGTCAGACGTGTTTGTAAAGTGACACAGTTCCACTTCTATGTTAATAGTTAGTAACCCTTTGAACTTCACGGTTTATTGTTACGCGCTAGTACCCTATAATGGACGGATACATGAAATCTGTTTATTGCTGCAGATCATCACAGGAAAGTTTATGTCAGACAATAACAAGGCACTTAAGGACGCGGGACTGAAGGTCACGTTGCCTCGACTAAAAATTTTAGAAGTACTGCAGAAGCCAGAGTACCAACACATTAGCGCAGAAGACTTGTATAAAAAGCTTATCGACCTTGGCGAAGAGATCGGTCTAGCGACAGTTTATCGCGTACTTAACCAATTTGATGATGCTGGCATTGTTACTCGCCACCACTTTGAAGGTGGTAAGTCAGTATTTGAACTATCAACTCAACATCACCACGACCATCTAGTCTGCCTAGACTGTGGTGAAGTGATTGAATTCTCTGATGACCTTATCGAGACTCGTCAGCAAGAGATCGCAGCAAAATACAACATTGAGCTGACTAACCACAGCTTATACCTATATGGTAAGTGTATTGGCGGTGCGTGTAAGACTGACCCTAAGGCACATAAGCCTAAGTAAGTCTTTATTTTGATACAAAAAAACCAGCCTAATGGCTGGTTTTTTTGTGGGTTGGGTTTGGTGAGTGCTGTTTTTTACCCCTCCTAGCCTCCCGGCTACGCGCCCCGCTTTTAAGGGGAGGGACCATAGGCTCGCTGCGCATCGCCTTATAAAAAGTGCAATGTTACGTTAGTAACGAGCAGTGGTTCTCCCCCTTAATAAGGGGGAGTTAGAGGGAGTAAGCTCTACAAGCTCTTAAACCTACTTCCCTTCAATCTTCGCCCAAGTATCACGAAGACCAACCGTACGGTTAAAAACCAAAGACTCAGCAGTAGAATCTTTAGAATCCGCACAGAAGTAACCCATACGCTCAAACTGGTAACCTTGCTCCGCTTTCGCTACTGCCAAGCTTGGCTCAACGAAGCCGTTAATTACAACCAGTGAATCTGGGTTGATGGTTTCAGCAAAGTTATCTGCCGCTGCCGGGTTTGCTACGGTAAACAGACGATCGTATTGACGAATCTCTGCAGGAAGACCTTTATCCGCTGATACCCAATGGATAACGCCTTTCACTTTACGGCCGTCTGCTGGGTTTTTACCTAGCGTTTCTGGATCGTAGCTACAGAAGATAGTCGTGATATTACCCGCGTCATCTTTCTCTATACGCTCAGCTTTGATCACATACGCGCCACGTAGACGAACTTCTTTACCTAGCACCAAACGCTTGTACTTCTTGTTCGCTTCTTCGCGGAAGTCTTCACGTTCAATCCAAACTTCACGAGTAAATGGAACTTCGCGAGTACCCATTTCTTCTTTATTTGGATGGTTAGCAAGCGTTAACGTCTCACCTTCGCCTTCGTAGTTTTCGATAACAATCTTAACAGGGTCAAGTACCGCCATCGCACGAGGTGCGTTCTCGTTGAGGTCTTCACGAATACAGGATTCTAGAGAACCAAACTCGATCATGTTTTCCTGCTTAGTCACACCAATACGCTTACAGAACTCACGAATTGATGAAGGAGTAAAGCCGCGGCGACGCAGACCAGAGATCGTCGGCATGCGTGGGTCATCCCAACCGTGAACCAATTTCTCAGTTACAAGTTGGTTTAGCTTGCGCTTAGACATCACTGTGTATTCAAGGTTTAGTCGGCTGAACTCATACTGACGAGGCTGACAATCGATAGTGATGTTCTCAAGTACCCAATCGTATAGACGACGGTTGTCTTGGAACTCAAGCGTACATAGTGAGTGCGTAATGCCTTCTAGCGCATCTGAGATACAGTGAGTGAAGTCATACATCGGATAGATGCACCACTTGTCACCTGTTTGATGGTGTTCAGCAAAGCGAACACGATATAGAACAGGATCGCGCATCACCATGAACGATGAGCCCATATCGATTTTTGCACGTAGACATGCCGTAGCTTCTTTGAAGCCGCCGTCACGCATTTTCTCAAACAGCGCTAGGTTTTCTTCAATTGAACGGTCGCGGTAAGGGCTTGGCTTACCTGGTGCGGTTAGCGTACCACGGTACTCGCGGATCTGCTCTGGACTTAGCTCGTCAACGTACGCTAAGCCTTTGTTAATTAATTCAACCGCATACTCGTAGAGCTTGTCGAAGTAGTTTGATGAATAGCACACTTCACCAGACCAATCGAAGCCCAACCAGCTTACATCATTCTTAATTGACTCAACGTATTCAACGTCTTCTTTTTCAGGGTTGGTGTCATCAAAGCGCAAGTTGCACTGACCCTGATAGTCCTGAGCAATACCGAAGTTCAAACAAATAGATTTTGCGTGACCGATGTGCAGGTAGCCATTTGGCTCCGGCGGGAAACGAGTATGCACGCTAGTATGCTTGCCATCCGCTAAATCTTTATCAATGATTTGGCGAATAAAGTTCGATGGACGAGCCTCAGCTTCACTCATCTATAACACCTCTATGTTTTAAGTATTGTCAGATATATAAACGCTAATGATCCACAATTCTTTGAGAAACCTCAACAAGAACTCGCATTTTCATTAGATTATTTTAGTACTGATTTATAGACAGGTGATTCGCAAGGTTCGGAAGGCATAAAAAAAGCCTCTCGGGAGAGAGGCTTTGGTATGGAAGTCAATGAGTCAGAGAGTGATTATGGCAGTTTCACTTCTGATAGGTCTTCACCAGCGCCGATAGACTTCATTTCGCCAGCGATGATTTCTGCTAGAGGGCCAAGGATAACTTGTAGGTTGTTTTCACCTAGTTTAACCACACCTTTAGCACCTAGTTTCTTAAGAACCTTCTCGTCAGCAACAGAGCGGTCTTTAAGCGTTAGACGTAGACGAGTGATACAAGCATCGATAGACGTTAGGTTATCGTGACCACCTAGAGCTTTTAGGTATTGGCGAGCTAGGTCACCGCTTTTGCCTTCACCAGCTGCAACTTCTACTGCTTCGTCATCGTCTTCACGACCAGGCGACTTCAGGTTGAATGCGCGGATTGCGAAGCTGAATGTGAAGAAGTATAGAGCACCGAATGCTAGACCGATTAGTAGTAGTACGAATGGCTTAGTTGCTAGACCCCAGTTTAGGATAAAGTCGATTAGACCTGCAGAGAAGCCGAAGCCGTGTAGCGTACCGAACATGTTAGCAACCACTAGAGCAAGACCAGTAAATACTGCGTGCATTGCGTATAGAGCTGGAGCTAGGAATACGAACATGAATTCTAGTGGCTCAGTGATACCTGTTAGGAAAGAACAGAAAGCTACTGAGAATAGAGCGCCACCAACTTGGCTGCGTTTTTCAGCTGGTGCTGCTAGGTACATTGCTAGTGCCGCACCTGGTAGACCAAACATCATTACAGGGAAGAAGCCGTTCATGAATACGCCAGCGCCTTTGTCGCCGCCGAAGTAGCGGTGTAGGTCACCAGACTTAACTGTTTCAGTTACTTCTTTCACTGTTGCAGTGATTTCAGGCGTTACTGAGTTAGCAAATTCGAATGTGTGAGACTGACCAGCGACTAGAGTCTTAGCAAGAGCAGGGTCAACACAAAGCTGTTGTAGTGCAGGAAGTGCTTGACCAGCAGCTTGAGCGCCAGTTACTAGAACTTCTTGACATGTACCCATGCCGAACCAGAAGTACGAGTTTAGTACGTGGTGTAGACCTACAGGGATAAGTGCACGGTTGAGTGTACCGTATACGAATTGGCCAACTGCGCCAGATGTAGATACTGCATGTGCTAGCGCGTCTAGGCCACCTTGGATTGAAGGCCAAACCACACCGGATACCGCACCTGCGACTAGAGCAAACAGACCTGCCATGATAGGTACAAGTCGCTTACCAGAGAAGAATGCTAGCCACTCAGGCAGACGAGTTGCGTGGAACGCGTTGTAACAGTGACCTGCGATGATACCTGCGAAGATACCGCCGAAGAACGACATGTTTACGTCAGCGTTGATAGTTGTTGCTGTTGCTGTCAGTACGAAGTAAGCAACCGCACCAGCAAGACCTGCTGCACCGTTACCATCTTTAGAAAGACCAATTGCAATACCTAGACCGAAAAGAAGAGGCAATTGGCCGAAGATCGCACCACCAGCTTGTGCCATAAATGGAATGTCTAAAAGGTCGCCTTGACCCAAACGTAGTAGAAGCGCCGCAATTGGTAGCGTTGCGATAGGTAGCATCAATGCCTTACCTAGCTTCTGCGCATATCCTAGAATATTCACCTTAAGTTCCCCCTATAGGATTTAAATTTTTGGACGACTTATTTTAGCCGTTCAATTTAGTCCTATTCAGTGTATGGAATTAAATTCGCCCCGCAAATTAAAACCTTATCAATTGTGATCCTAATCACCAGTTTTTGCCAAAATACAGGCTTTTTGCTAGCGAGATCATAAAACTTATTTTATCATACGAAAAAATAGCCAAATCTAAGTAGGATTCTGGCCATGAGAGTTGCAAACACAAGCAGTTAAATTGCGATATAAATCAAGTTTTATACCGTATTAAAACGCTAAAAAACGATAATAACTCTCATGTAATCATTGAGTTACTTTGATTACTTTAACTATTTACAACTTGCTGACTAAAAATTTGTTTCGTTACTAAGAGCTATAAATCAATATGATTCAAGCACTGCGTCGTAACGGGCTAGAGAGAATACAACACAAGGATTCACTAACTATGTATGCATTAACGAACGGTAAGGTCTTCACAGGTACTGATGTTCTGACCAATCATGCGGTGATCATTGATGGCGACACCATCCAATCTATCGTCCACGAATCAGAGCTGTCTGCCTCTATTGAGCGTATCGACCTTAACGGTGCGAACCTAAGCCCAGGTTTCATTGACCTACAGCTCAACGGATGTGGTGGTGTGATGTTTAATGACGAGATCACAGCAGAAACCATTCATATCATGCATAGAGCCAACCTAAAATCTGGTTGTACTAGCTTCCTACCAACGCTTATCACATCTTCTGATGAGAACATGCGTCAAGCTCTATCCGCGGCGCGCGACTACCACAACCAGTACCAAAATCACTCTCTAGGTCTGCACCTTGAAGGTCCTTACCTAAATGTAGCGAAAAAAGGCATCCACAGCCCGGACTTCATTCGCCAATCTGATGAAGCGATGATTGATTTGATCTGCGAGCACCGTGATTTGGTTGCCAAAGTAACGCTAGCGCCTGAGCAAAATGCTCCAGAGCATATCGAGAAGCTTCGTGACGCAGGTATTGTTGTCTCTATCGGTCACACCAACGCCACTTATGAAGAAGCGCGTAAAGGTTTTGATGCAGGTATCACATTCGCCACTCACCTGTTCAATGCGATGACGCCAATGACAGGCCGCGAACCCGGTGTTGTAGGTGCAATCTACGACTCATCTGACGTATACGCGGGCATCATTGCTGATGGTTTCCACGTGGATTACGCTAATATTCGCATCGCGCATAAAGTGAAGGGTGAAAAGCTCGTATTAGTGACGGATGCCACAGCTCCAGCGGGTGCTGACATGGAATACTTTATTTTTGTCGGTAAGAAAGTATATTACAAAGATGGTAAGTGCGTAGATGAAAACGGCACCCTAGGTGGCAGCGCACTGACCATGATAGAAGCGGTTCAAAATACAGTTGAACACGCTGGTATCGCTTTGGACGAAGCTCTTCGCATGGCAACGCTCTACCCAGCAAAAGCCATGGGGGTCGACAATAAACTTGGTCGCATCAGAAACGGCATGGTGGCTAACCTGACGGTATTTGATAGAGACTTCAATGTTCAAGGCACGGTTGTTAACGGACAATACGAGCAAAATTAAGCATGAATGGCGGACAAATAGGTAACGTAGATTTAGTAAAACAACTCAATAGCGCAGCGGTTTACCGTTTGATAGACCAGCAAGGGCCTATTTCGCGTATTCAAGTTGCAGATGTCAGCCAGCTGGCGCCTGCGAGCGTTACCAAAATTACCCGCCAACTGCTTGAGCGCGGCCTCATTAAAGAGGTCGCTCAGCAAGCTTCAACCGGCGGCCGTCGCGCTATCTCCCTCACAACCGCTGTGGAGCCATTTCACTCAGTAGCGGTTCGCTTAGGTCGAGACTACATCTCATTTTCTTTGTATGACCTAGGTGGCAAAGAGCTCGCGTTTTCTCACAAAGAGCTGTACTACACCAATCAAAACGAGCTAAGCGAAGGCTTACTTGTTGAGCTGCGTGAGTTCCTAAAAGAGCACAGCCCTAAAATCGAACAGTTGATTGCTATTGGCGTCACTCTGCCTGGTTTGGTTAACCCGACAACAGGTGTGGTCGAGTACGTACCGAATACCGACATCGATAAACTTGAGCTCGCCGATCTGGTCAAACAGCATTTCAAAGTCGAGTGTTTTGTTGGTAACGATGTGCGTGGCCTTGCGCTAGCCGAACATTACTTTGGTGCGAGCCGCGATTGCCAAGATTCAATCCTGGTCAGTGTTCACCGTGGTACCGGTGCAGGTATTATCGTTAACGGTCAAGTATTCCTAGGCCATAACCGCAACGTCGGTGAAATTGGGCACATCCAAATTGATCCGCTCGGTGAGCAATGTCAATGTGGCAACTTTGGCTGTCTTGAAACAGTCGCATCAAATCCTTCTATCGTTAAGCGCGTGCGCACACTGATCGATCAAGGCTACGAGTCAACACTGGCGCTCAAAGAGCACATCACCATTGAAGATATCTGCTCACACGCACTCAATGGTGACGAACTGGCGAAACAAAGCCTGGTTCGCGTGGGCAACCAGCTCGGTAAAGCCATTGCCATCACGATTAACTTGTTCAATCCACAAAAAGTGATCATCGCTGGTGACATCACCATGGCGAAAGACATTGTATTCCCGGCTATTCGTCGTAACGTTGAAAACCAATCTCTGACGACCTTCCACACTGACCTTCCGATTGTGGCGTCTGAAATTGATAAGCAACCAACGATGGGCGCTTTTGCGATGATCAAGCGAGCTATGCTTAACGGCGTTTTGTTACAAAAACTCCTTGAAGATTGAACAAATGTTGCGAAATAACTCAGCACGCTGAAGACAATTTCGAGTAGAATATAGGCCGCACAATCGTGCGGTCTTTTTTATCGTGGATAGTTAATAAAAAATATATGGAATTAATTCTCATCACTGTCGCCTTCGTCGCAGGCTTTCTCGCACTCAAATGCCAACTCCCCCCTTTAGTGGGCTTCCTGCTCGCTGGTTTCCTTTTGCATGACTTTGGCTTTGAGTCGACCCCCACTATTACCACTCTTGCCGATCTTGGTGTGACGCTATTGCTGTTTACCATTGGCCTGAAGCTCGATATTAAGACCTTACTGTCCAAAGAGATATGGGCAGGTGCCACAGTGCATAACTTACTGTCCACATTATTGTTCGCACTGTTATTGCTGGGGCTTAAGTTCCTAGGAGTGACTAGCCTTGCCAGCCTAGACATCAACCAACTCATTCTGCTTGGCTTTGCCCTATCCTTCTCGAGTACCGTATTTGCCGTCAAAACCTTGCAGGAAAAAGGCGAAATGAACGCTACCTACGGCACGCTCGCTATCGGTATCTTGGTTATGCAAGATATCTTCGCGGTGGTTTTCTTGACTGCTTCCACTGGTAAATTCCCAGAATGGTATGCCATCGCACTGTTTGGCTTGCCGCTACTGCGCCCGCTGATGTTTAAGTTCCTTGATAAAGCCGGCCACGGCGAAATGCTGGTACTAAGCGGTATTTTCTTTGCGCTAGTGATGGGAGCCGGTCTGTTCGAACTTGTTGGGATGAAAGCGGATTTAGGAGCGCTAATCCTTGGCATGTTGCTCGCATCGCATCGCAAAGCCTCCGAGCTGTCAAAGTCTCTCTTTAATTTAAAAGAGCTATTCCTCGTTTGCTTCTTCCTAAACATTGGCTTGGCCGACGAACCCACCATGCAGGGCTTTATACTTGGTGCGTTACTGGTACTACTATTGCCACTCAAAGGCATACTCTACTTCGTTGTCATCAACGCCTTTAAGTTTCGCGTTCGCACCTGCCTTCTTACCACGCTCACGCTATTCAACTTTAGCGAGTTTGGTCTAATTGTTGGCGGCCTGGCTTTCAAGCTTGGTTGGATCTCGGGAGACATTTTAGTCGCACTCGCCATTGCAGTATCGCTGTCGTTTATCATCTCAGCACCACTAAATCGTGTTGGTCACGCCATTTATCTGCGCAGCGCCAAGTGGCTCAAAGAGCAAGCCGCTGAGAATATCAACACTCGCGATCAATTTATCAACCCTGGTGAAGCTCAAGTGTTGATTTTAGGTATGGGTCGTATTGGCAGTGGTGCCTACGATGAACTGTTCGAGCGTTATGGCAAAGTCTGTCTCGGCGTCGAGGTGCGAGAAGAGGCGGCTAAGCAGCATCAGCAAGAAGGTCGCAACGTCATAGCAGGTGATGCCACCGACCCTGACTTTTGGGAGCGCATACTCGATACGGCTCATGTAAAACTGGTTTTACTCGCCATGCCCCACCACCAAGGGAACCAAACGGCGCTTGAACTGCTGCAAACCAAACAGTTTAAAGGTCAGGTTGCTGCGATTGCAGCTTACCCAGACCAACTTGCTGAACTCGAAGAGATGGGCGTAAGCGCTGCATTTAACATATACAGCGAAGCCGGCAGCGGTTTTGCTCGCCACGTATGTGAACAGCTACAACCTAACCTTAAATAATCGCCTTCAGTCAGCCACTTTTTAGTGGCTGACTTTTCCTTTCTGGCCAAAAAATAGCCCAAGATAGAAAATATTTACCATAAATCAGTTTTTAGTGAATGAATTTTAAAAAGACTCCACTTTTATTTTATTTTTCATTCCTCACGGTTGCTTTTTTTTGAGCAGATGGCAAATTGAACTCAACAGCGTTAAATTTCATCTAAAAGGAAGTTGTATGTGTTCAGTATTTGGTATTTTAGACATTAAAAGCGATGCCGCAGCCCTACGTCCAGTGGCTCTTGAAATGTCTAAGAAACTTCGTCACCGTGGCCCAGATTGGTCCGGTATCTATGCCTCAGATAAAGCAATTCTAGCGCATGAGCGTCTAGCGATTGTTGGTCTAAACAGTGGTGCGCAACCTCTGTATAGCCAAGATAAAAAACACATCCTTGCTGTTAACGGTGAAATCTATAACCACAAAGAAATTCGTGCACGCTATGAAGGTAAGTACGAGTTTCAAACCGACTCTGACTGTGAAGTTATCCTAGCGCTTTACCAAGACATGGGTGCAGACCTTCTTGAAGAACTAAACGGTATCTTTGCATTCGTACTTTACGATGAAGAGAAAGATGAGTACCTAGTAGGTCGTGACCACATTGGTATCATCCCGCTCTACCAAGGTTATGATGAACACGGCAACTACTACGTGGCATCAGAAATGAAAGCCCTAGTGCCTGTTTGTAAGACCATCAGCGAGTTCCCTCCTGGTTGTTTCTACGGCTCTAAAGATGCTGAACCTCAGCGCTACTACATTCGTGACTGGAACGAATATGCAGCAGTGCAAGGCAACACCACCAGCAAGGAGGAGCTAACTGAAGCGCTTGAAGCAGCAGTAAAACGCCAGCTTATGACTGACGTACCTTACGGCGTTCTACTCTCTGGCGGTCTAGATTCTTCTATTACTTCAGCGGTGGCTAAACGTTTTGCAGCTATGCGTATTGAAGATGATGAGCAATCTGCAGCATGGTGGCCTCAGCTTCACTCATTTGCGGTAGGTCTAGAAGGTGCACCTGACTTGAAAGCGGCTCGCGAAGTGGCTGACCAAATCGGCACCGTACACCACGAAATGACGTACACCATTCAAGAAGGCTTGGATGCGATCCGTGATGTTATCTATCACATCGAAACATACGACGTGACGACAATCCGCGCATCCACACCAATGTTCCTAATGGGTCGTAAGATCAAAGCAATGGGCATCAAGATGGTACTGTCTGGCGAAGGTGCTGATGAAATCTTCGGTGGTTACCTCTACTTCCACAAAGCGCCAAACGCGAAAGAGTTCCACGAAGAGACCGTTCGTAAACTGCTAGCCCTTAACATGTTCGACTGTGCTCGTGCTAACAAATCTCTAGCAGCTTGGGGCGTTGAAGGCCGAGTGCCATTCCTAGACAAAGAGTTCATCGATGTGGCGATGCGTCTCAACCCAGAAGACAAGATGTGTGGTAACGGTAAAATGGAAAAACACATCCTGCGTGAGTGTTTTGAGCATTACCTACCAGAGTCTATCGCGTGGCGTCAAAAAGAGCAGTTCTCAGACGGCGTTGGTTACAGCTGGATTGATACGCTAAAAGAAGTGGCGGAAGCTAAGATCACAGACCAGCAAATGGAAACCGCGGCATTCCGCTTCCCATACAACACTCCGACAACGAAAGAAGGTTATGCATACCGTGAAATCTTTGAAGAGTTGTTCCCGCTAGAGTCAGCAGCGAAATGTGTACCGGGTGGCCCATCTGTCGCTTGTTCTTCAGCGAAAGCGATTGAATGGGATGAATCGTTCCAAAACTGTGTCGACCCATCGGGCCGCGCGGTACAAACGGTTCATAACGACGCTTACTAATCGCTAGACACAAAAAAAACCAGCCTCGGCTGGTTTTTTTGTGTCTACAACTTAACCTGGATGACCATCTACCCTTGGCGTCACGAGCATTTTTCCAAAATAGAAAACATACATGGCAAACGCCAGCGTCCAGAGACCCGCACTCACATCGACAAGAATGAACATATGCTGCGGCCACAAGGCTACGCCAGCACTACGTATCACCGCCGCTACAATTACGGCAACAAAAGCAATCGTCATATTCGGGCCTTTATATATTGCTCGCCCTGTGTGCCCCATCGTCACTCGGCTTATCATCGCAAGCACCACCCCACCCAGAGCACCAACCGCAAATAGATGCAACATTGCATGAGACGCAAACGCGTCAGAGAGTAACCCGCGACTTAACAAGCTTAACGGCAAACAGAGATACGTCAGCATCAATGACCACACTAGCGGTTCAGAGAGAGTTAACCAAGGTTTCCATCGAGCCCAACGAGCCAACTGAGTGACACCGGCGACGAGCATCAATGGTTGACCTAACGTCGCAAAAGAGAGGGGGAAAAAGCTCAATACAAACAGGGCCAGCAACGGCAAAGTTGCCCCCCACTCCAACCACACAATAGGCTGAGGCTTGTCATACTGAAAACGGCGAGCAGCAAAGAAAGGAATCACTCGGCCGCCCATTATTGACAGCAATAAAGTAAACCACCACAACATGGCTTGCCATACTGCGCTTGAGCTAAATGGCGGCATACCTTTGATCGTTGCGTAGCTAGCAAAGTTAGCAAAAATAGCCAACATAAACAGCGGGACAAAAAACAGGTTACGCCAACCTTTAGCTCGATAGACTCTAAAGCCGACTTCATAGGCCACCAATGCAATGAAAAGTGATTCAATCGATGAGATTAGCCACAAAGGCGTCGGTGTCCAAAATAGTACTCTCGTTATCGTCCAAAGTGCCACCAATAACAACAGTCGATAATGTTTAGTGCCGTTCACTCCCGTCCAGGTCTGCACGGCAGTGAGCACAAAACCAACCACAATCGCCATCGAAAAACCAAAAATCATTTCATGAGCATGCCACCACAAGGCAGGTACCGCCAATGCGCTCGGCTGACCATGCTGAAACATCACAACCCAAGCGACAACCGCAAATACCGCGTAGATGCTTCCCAATAAGAAAAAAGGACGAAACCCTAAACGCAGCCACGCAGGAATGGCTTCTTCTGCCTTTTTATCAACGATGTTAATCATACCAATCACTCTATAATCCAATCTTGTTGACTAAAGCACAAAATGTACCAATTAAAAAAACTATAATTATCAGATACGTAAAAAGTACCTAGTCATAAAAAGAGTCCTATTGACACGGAGTGTATTTATGTCATTTTGACTCTAAAGGTGTCATGTGACTTAACTTCAATCGCCGACATTATTGTAACCTCGCCGGCGTGCGCCTTACCCCAAATGGAACAAAATTCGCTTTTTCACAGACAATAATTTCAAACTCAGTTTTTGCTGTGATTATTGTGTTGTGTTTATAGCCATTGAGAGTAAACTTGCCGCCCATTTAACCAAAACCCCAACAATACTAGGTGAAAACAATGTCGAACCGTGCTTCAGCGCTCAGTAATAGAATGAACATCGTTGCGCTGACGTGGCCTATTTTTATCGAGGTATTGCTGCGCACAGCCCTGAATACCACCGACGTATTCATGCTAAGTGGCTACTCCGATCAAGCGGTTTCTGCTGTCGGTGTGATCACTCAGATCAGCTTCTTCCTCATTGTGATCTCAATGATGGTCAGCAGTGGTACTGGGATCTTGATCGCTCAATACAATGGTGCCTCCAAATTCGCTGAGGCGGCACAAACAGGTGTCGCGAGTATTCTGCTGGCACTTGTTGTGGGTTTTGGATTGAGTTTAGCGCTATTTTTAGGTGCCGAGCATTTTATTGCCTTGTTTGGCCTAGAAGAGCAGGTGGCAGACTTTGGTTACGATTATCTGATCATCAGTGGTTCAATGACCTTTAACGTGACGCTGGGTATTGTACTGACGACCATTCTTCGCAGTCATGGCTATTCTCGCTCACCTATGATGATCAACCTGATCGCCGGTGTGATTAACATCGCAGGTAACTACATCGCCCTGTATCAGCCTTTTGGACTGCCTGTCTTTGGCGTCAGCGGTGTGGCTACCGCAACGGTGGTGAGTCAACTGATTGGTACTTTGCTGATGATTGGTATGGTGCGGGCGAAAAAAATCGAGCTACCCTTTGCCACATGGCGCGATATTCCAAATCAGCTTTATAAGAAAATCATTAAGATTGGCGTTATGAACGCTGGCGAAGTGCTGTCTTATAACATGGCGCAAATGGCGATTGTTTACTTTGTGGTGCAAATGGGTACCGCGTCATTGGCTGCGTTCACTTACACACAGAACATCACGCGTGTCTCGTTTGCTTTTGCCTTAGCGCTCGGTCAGGCGGGACAAATCCAAACCAGCTACTTCATAGGGAAAGGTTGGTCTGATGATATTCTCAATCGCGTGCAAAAGTACTATCTCGTCGGCCTTGCCGCATCGATCAGTATTGTGGTGAGCTTGTTTATCTTCCGCTACCCACTGATTGACCTGTTCACTCAAGATCCAGAGATCGTTACTTTAGTCGCACTTCTCATCGGTGGTTCTATTTTTGTTGAGTCTGGTCGCGTCTCTAACCTGATCTTTATCGCGGCTCTCAAAGGTGCAGGTGATATCAAGTTCCCGGTGCAAATGGGTATTTTAAGCATGTGGGGTGTTGCCGTTATGTTTGCCTACTTACTCGGTATTCACTGGGGCTACGGCATACTTGGCGCCTGGATAGCAATTGGTATGGATGAGTGGCTGCGTGGGATTGTGATGATCCGTCGCTGGCGCTCAAAGGTTTGGACACGCTTTGCGCTGACCTAGTCCTTCCGCACTCCCTAGACCTATCAATAAAGAGCTCGAGCCATCATGGCTCGAGCTACAAATTACTTTCTCGTATCGAACGCAGTATGGATTCATACAATGCTTCTTTAAGCCACTTGGCCTTATCGTTAAGCTGAGACTGCTTTGGCCAAATAAGGGAAATATCAAAATCCGCTACTGGAACAGGAGGAGGCACAGCAGTAAGGTGCGATTGCATCAAACTGATTTGCGCCATTTTTTCTGGAACGATGGCAAACATCGCTCGCCCACTGACAAGCCGACCAATCGTAAGAAAGTTGCGTGATACCGCAGTGACTGCGCGACTGAGCCCAACGGCATCCAAGTGCTTGTCCACATTACTTGAGAACGCGCCTTCTGGGCTAACCAAACAGTGAGGTAAAGAGACGAAAGTTTCGATATCGACCTGTTCAATATCTACCATAGACTGGTCATATATGCAGACATGCTTCTCGGTATACAACTTCTGACTTGCAAACTGCTCATCAAGTTCAGGAATGCTACCAATGATCATATCTAGGCTCTCCTGCTCACTAAGTTGCTTGTAGCTGTTTCGGTTCACATTGACAAAGCTAACTCGAGAATGAGGCGCATCGGACAAAATGGCATCGTAAATCACGGGTCCAAAAATGAACTCGGCATAATCGGTCAAACCAATTTTACACACCCCTCGATACTCATTTGGATCAAACTCACTGCTAGGTAGCACCTTATGCTCAACCAGATTAAGGATTTGTTCCACAGCAGGAAATAGCTCACTCGCTCTCTCAGTGGGCACCATTTGATGCCCTTTGCGCTCAAATAGCTTGTCCCCACACAGTTCACGCAGTTTTGCCAAGCTATGACTCATCGCAGACTGACTGACAAAGCATTTTTGTGCAGCGAGCGACACACTTCGTGTCTGATACAGCCGATAAAATACAATCAGTAAGTTGAGATCTATACGTTTCCAGTCCAGTTTTTCTTGTCCCATTTTATTCATAGTAGATATCAAAACTATCGATTTGAATCATTATATCTCAGGCTCTACTATCAGTACCAACTGAAAATTTGATTATCAATTGGGTTATATTGTGTCTACTCAACCTTCCGCTGCGCAAAACGAAGCACATGACAATGAGCAATCATCACTGTTTGCTATCTTCAAAATCTTTTTCGGCCTTGGCTGGGTAAGCTTTGGCGGACCTGCAGCGCACATTGGCTATTTTCGCAACACCTTCGTTGAAAAGCTCGGCTGGCTACGTGATGAAGAGTACGCTCAGATCGTTGCTCTGAGTCAGTTCCTCCCAGGCCCCGGCTCGAGTCAGGTTGGTTTTGCCGTGGGGTATCAACGCGCTGGCCTTGGTGGGGGCATCATGGCTTTTTTGGGCTTCACCTTACCTTCCGTGATACTTATGTTGCTTCTAGCGGTACTCAGTAGCCAGCTTACTGAATCCAGCTATTTTCAAAATGTCGTACATGGTTTGAAATTATTGGCTGTACTCGTGGTGGCCGATGCTGCATGGGGTATGTACAGGAATTTCTGTAAATCTCCGCTCACTGTCACTTTATGTATCGGTACCGCCATTGCCCTACTGCTATTTCAAAGCGTCGCAAGCCAAGTGTTGGTACTCGTGATTGCTGCAGCTGTTGGCGTGCGCTATCTCGCCCATGGTAATGTCACCAAAGACAAGCCAGCCTCTGCCACCCGCTCATTTTCATGGCTACCACTTGCAAGCTTTTTTGTGTTGCTGCTCACTCTTCCCCTTGTTGGCACATACTCATCATCGGTACAGCTATTTTCCGATTTTTATCAAGCGGGTAGTCTAGTGTTTGGCGGCGGGCATGTGGTTCTGCCATTGCTGCAAAATATTGTTGGCGATCAGCTTACGCAAGATGCCTTTTTGACCGGGTATGCTGCTGCTCAAGCCGTTCCAGGCCCAATGTTTACCTTTGCTACCTATATCGGTTATGAGCTTATGCCGTCAGCGCCTTTGCTCGGTGCCATCATTGCTACCCTTGGCGTTTTTGTGCCTGGCTTTCTACTGCTTGTTGGCGTGCTGAAAAACTGGCAACAACTGGCTGCTATTCCTGCTGTATCCGGTGCATTGGTTGGCGTCAATGCTGCTGTGGTGGGACTGCTGCTGTCCGCTCTGTATCAACCGGTGTTTACTAGCGCAGTCATCACACCGCTCGATCTCTGCTGGGTGCTATTAGGAGCACTATTAATGAAGCAGTTCAAGTTACCGATCGTTTGGATGGTCATCTGCTTTGCTGCTGCCGGATTCATGGCGCCAAGTGTTGCAAATTTAATCTAAATCAAAGTTATAGCGGATTACTGCTGTGATAGCTCGCAACCTATTAAAAGCATTTCTACACTAATTATTGGGGGCGAATGCCCCCTGTGATACTAGCAATAAAAGGGTTAATGGTAATAAAAGACAATTAATGACTCAATTCACCTAAGACATGCATGCTCCATCAGAGTACACACCACTCGATATGCCTCCATGACAAAGGGTGATATTCAGGAGGTGAGTTATGGATAGCACAAAACTAGGTCAATCTCTGCATACGAGCTCAAATGCCGATACTATTGGTGAAGCGATTAAACACACCCATCGCAAAATCTCTCATCAAGCTCCTGAAATTGTACGACTGGCTTTTGCCAGTTACGACGATGTGCGAGGCACACTGAAGACTTTTGCGCACAGCACAGAACTTGGCAGCCCACTACTTCATTACAGTGCGCCAATCAACAGTCAGTCCTCTCTTGGTAAAAGCATTACTCGCCAACAAGCGCGGGTGCTCAATGACATCCTATCAACCGTAACCAGTGCTAGTAGACATTCACATTGGTTGCTCGAACAAGGCTATCAATCATCGTTAACGCAACCTATTTTCGATGATGGCCAATTTCTTGGCATGCTGTTCTACGATGCCACTCAACCGCACTACTTTGACTCCGCGACCCGAGAAGAACTCGTCGCCCACTCAGCACCACTGCTCGAAGTGATTACTCATCAACGTCGCTGCGTCAACGCGATGACAGACTTGGGTCATGTAGTGAGACGCACCAACTTTGAGCACCAAGATGAGAGCTTAGATCACGCCTACCGGGTTGGTCAGTTTGCTCATATTATCGGCACCGAGCTTGCGCAGCTTTATCAGTTGGATGATGAAACTTTGGATCATATCGTGCAGTTTGCTCAGTTGCATGATATTGGAAAATACTCAGCGCTTGGCACCTCTTCGCAAAGTCTATGGCTTGAAGATTGGGGGAATCACTTACAACTGACCGCTCAAATCCAACACGGTTTAAATCTAGTTAATGATTTGGCACGACAAATCCATGAGCAGCAACACACCTGTGTGCAATTGCTACGTGACATCATTCAATATCATCATGAATATTTAGATGGCAGTGGCGCCCCACTTGGTTTGCGCCACGCTGACATACCAGTGTCAGCTCGCATTGTTACTGTTGCTAACATTTTTGATGCTCTAACAAGTCATCGCTATTACAGCGAATCTTGGTCATTGACTCACGCCCTGCTTGAGCTCGAAAAAATGGTGGCCATGGGCAAGCTTGATGGTAATTGTGTACAAGCACTTCGAGCCCAGCAAGACGCTGTCAGGCTTGTGATGCAGTCGGTTCACGTACCAAGAGTTTAACGCTCATGTAAGCGCAAGTGATCTCATAGCTTGCGCTCGATGTTGAAGTGACTCCTCGTAAACAGATCTGAGTTTTTACTCAAATTATGTGCTAAAGGCCTCATTTATCAGTCACTCCCTTCTTGCAGTCCCTAATCACAGTGACTAGTATTGTATTGTTAACAATCAATTAACATAACTACAACTATAAAATCTATCGTTCTACACGCAAACGGAGTTCAAGAATGATACAGCCTAATAACGAAACGACTACTTCTAGCTGTACGCTACCGCCGCCCAATGAAATGATCCTAAAGTGGGCGCATGAAAAACCGAATGAGGTTTACCTCAAACAGATCATCAATCGTGAGTTCGTAGAATTTACTTATGCCGATGTTGCTGATAAAGCGCTGAGACTCGTCAGCGCACTACGATCACTTGGGGTGCAGCCGGGTGATAAAGTCGCACTGATATCGAAAAACTGTGCTGAATGGTTCATCTGTGATTTAGCTATGATGCTTGGCGATTATGTCAGCGTACCTATTTTCCCAACGGCCGGCCCTGACACTATTGAGTACTGCTTAACACACAGTGAGAGTAAAGCGCTTATTGCCGGTAAGCTTGATGACCCAACGGCAACCAGTGAAGTCATCAGTGGACTGGATTCGCTTATCACCGTTTCACTGCCTTACGATACAGCGCCGAGCTGCCAACACAGCTTTACTCAGCTTGTAGCCGATCATCAGCCAAGTGAAGAGCGTCCAGTGCACTATGACGACAAACTGATGTCTTTGGTTTATACCTCTGGTACATCTGGTCTTCCAAAAGGGGCGATGCTGACTTATGGCGCATTCAACTGGTCAGTACAAAGGTTGATTGACCACATAGGAATTGAGCCCAACGACCGCTTATTCTCATACCTACCACTGGCACACATTACAGAACGTGTCTACATCTTCGGCTCGTCGGTCATCGGTGGCGTACCAACAGCTTTCCCAGAATCTCTCGATACCTTTATCGAAGATGTGAAGATGCAGCGCCCAACGCTGTTTATCTCAGTACCACGATTGTGGAACTTGTTCCAACAGCGAATCCAAGACAAGCTGCCACAGAAAAAGCTCAACATCTTACTGAAGATCCCATTTGTAAATTCACTTATTAAGAAGAAGCTCGCCGATGGCCTAGGCTTAGACCAAGCTCGTGTGTTGGGCTGCGGATCAGCGCCAGTATCGCCAGCTCTACTTGAGTGGTATCACAGTGTCGGCCTTAACATTACTGAAGCTTGGGGGATGACCGAATCGTTCGCCTACAGCACGATTAATCATCCATTCAGAGCCGACAAAATTGGTAGCGTGGGTAATGGAGGGCCAGGGATTGAGCTGAAAATTGCCGACGATGACGAGATCATGGTGCGCAGTCAGGGTATGTTCTCCGGCTACTACAAAAATGACATTGCCACTCAGGAGTCTTTTGACAGCGACGGTTGGCTGCATACCGGTGATATTGGTGTTATCGATAGCGAAGGCTATTTAACCATTCGCGGCCGTAAGAAAGACACTTTTAAAACAGCAAAAGGTAAGTTCGTTGCTCCTGTACCGATTGAGAACAAGCTCGCAGAATACAGTCGTGTCGAGATGATGTGTCTGATCGGACTAGGCCTGCCAGCGCCTATCTTATTGGTCGTGCCTCACGACTTCCCTAACTTTGACCGTGAGCGCTACGCACGAACCGCAGAGCGCGTCATCAAGCGTATGAACCAAGAGTTAGAGTCCCATGCTCAAATCAAAGGTGTGTTGATGGTTAAGGAGCCATGGAGCATTGAAAATGGCTTGCTAACCCCTACCTTGAAAATTAAACGTCATCTTCTCGAGCAGAAATACCACGAAGTGGGTCAAAACTGGCCTAAAGGTCAGTTGGTGGTGTGGGAAGAGTAACTACTCTTTAATCAAGAATAGGCGACCTCAAGGTCGCCTATTTTATTTCCAGAAAGGTCTATGACTTTCTTGTTTCGCCTCATAGGGGCTAATGCCGACATCATCAAGCAATCGGTCTGACATCTCTGCAAGTGCTTTTCGAGTTCTGTAATTTCGATACCAAACGCTAAGTACAGTTAAGATATTCTTTCTCAGTTGAAATCCATCGTTTTCCAGCTCTGTACATTCGAGCTTCGTAATTGTTCTGTCCATTTGTTTTCCCTCCGTCTTTTCGTATAATTTTTGTGCACACAGAGAAAACTGACAAACGATCTATCCTGTCATTGAGTTAAGGAAAACTTAAGTGAAAGAAAAACTCCCTCCACTACAAGGGCTGTATTATTTCTATCAAGCAGCCAAGCTTGGCAGCTTTAAAGATGCGGCAGCAACGCTTTATGTCTCGGCAGCGGCGATTAGCCAGCAGATACGGCAGTTAGAAGAGCTGCTTGGTTGCGAACTGTTTTATCGACAGCACAGAAAAGTCATGCTCACTGCTGAAGGGCACTCGCTCTTTAAGGAGTTGAGTCAGGGGTTTGAACATATCCTGCGCGGCGTTCAGAGCATTCATAACGACGCAGAGCCCAATCGGCTTTCAATCTCCACCCTTCCCTCTTTTGCGCAGCATTGGTTGGTGCCTAGAATTCAGAGCTTTCGTGAGCAGCATTCAGAACTTAGTCTGCTTCTCGAACCAAACAACAAACTGGTTACTTTCAAAGACGATTCAGTGGATATCTGTATTCGCTATGGTGAGGGGCATTACCCTGATGTAGAGAGCCGACTTTTGATGGAGGATATTATCTATCCCGTTTGCCATCCCCTGTATCAGCAGCAATATGGAATCCACACTATCCATGATCTGCATAAAGCCGACTTAATTGAAGATACATGGCCTGATATGGATTGGAGTTTATGGCTCAATCATGTCGGCGCGCCTATCGGCACGCGAACGCTCCAGTATAATGGGGCGCACTTTGTGGTAGAGGGGGCACTGTCTGTGCAAGGTGTCGGATTGATTAAACACAGCCTGGCTTATCGATACATTAAAGAAGGGACATTAGTTCGTATTGGCGATTTCGCATTAAAGCCTCGATTCGCCTACTACGTATGTGCACCGGTAAATCATTTCAATCGCCCTAAAATCCAAACTTTTTTGTCTTGGCTAAGCAAAGAAGTGGATGAGTTTAAGCGCTGTGATATGTCGCACCTCACCATCATCGATACCGACTACGTTCTAAGACCAAGCTCTCTGTAGAACCTAATAATTAGGCTATAAAAAAACCCGCCGAATGGCGGGTTTTTACTATCTGAAGTTAAAGACCAATTACTTGTTGTCTTCTTTCGCTTTAGCGATAACTTCTTCAGCAACGTTTGCTGGACATGGTGCGTAGTGTTCGAACTCCATAGAGAACTGACCACGACCTGAAGTGATAGTACGTAGGTGACCGATGTAGCCAAACATTTCTGATAGAGGAACGTTAGCTTTAATACGAACACCAGTAGTACCAGCTTGCTGGTCTTTGATCATACCACGACGACGGTTAAGGTCACCGATTACGTCACCAACGTGATCTTCTGGAGTGAACACGTCAACGTGCATGATTGGCTCAAGAAGCTGTGCACCAGCTTTTGGCATAGACTGACGGAATGCACCTTTCGCTGCGATTTCGTAAGCGATTGCCGAAGAGTCAACTGCGTGGAATGAACCGTCGAATAGCTCAACTTCTACGTCTAGCGTAGGGAAGCCAGCTAGAACACCGTTGTCCATCATGCTCGCGAAGCCTTTCTCAACTGCTGGCCAGAATTCCTTAGGAACGTTACCACCAACAACTGAAGAAGAGAACGTGAAGCCAGAGTTCGCTTCGCCTGGTTTGATACGGTAGTCGATTTTCGCGAACTGACCAGAACCACCAGATTGCTTCTTGTGCGTGTAGCTATCTTCAACTGGTTGAGTGATAGTTTCACGGTAAGCTACCTGTGGTGCACCTACTTCTAGCTCAACGCCGTAAGTACGCTTAAGGATGTCTACCTTGATATCTAGGTGAAGTTCACCCATACCTTTAAGGATAGTTTCACCTGAATCTTCATCAGTCTCAACTTGGAAAGATGGATCTTCTGCAACCATTTTACCGATCGCAATACCCATTTTCTCAGTAGAACCTTTGTCTTTTGGAGATACAGCAATAGAAATTACTGGTTCTGGGAAGATCATAGCTTCTAGAGTACATTCGTGCTTAGGATCACATAGAGTGTGACCAGTTTGAACGTTCTTCATACCAACAACAGCGATGATGTCACCAGCTTGTGCTTCAGTAAGTTCGTTACGCTCGTCAGCCTGCATCTCACACATACGACCGATACGCTCTGTTTTACCAGTCGCAGAGTTAAGGATAGTGTCACCCTTCTTCAAGCGGCCTGAGTAAATACGGATGAACGTAAGAGCACCGAAACGGTCGTCCATGATTTTGAATGCTAGTGCGCGTAGTGGCTCATCTACAGATACTGTAGCAACTTCACCAGTCGCTTCACCAGTGTCTGGATCTGTTAGAGGTTGTGGGTCAACTTCAGTTGGAGCTGGTAGGTAATCTACAACAGCGTCAAGGATTAGCTGAACACCTTTGTTCTTAAATGCAGAACCACAGAATGTTGGGAAGAACGCTAGGTCACGAGTACCTTTACGGATACAACGCTTAAGGTCTTCGATAGAAGGCTCTTCACCTTCCATGTAAGCTTCCATTAGGTCGTCGTCTTGCTCTACAGCAGTCTCAACTAGCTCTTCACGGTAAGCTTCTAGATCGTCAACCATATCAGCTGGAACGTCTTGAACTTCGTAGTTTTCTGGAAGACCAGAATCATCCCAAACGTAAGCTTTACGGTTTAGTACGTCTACAACACCAACGAAATCGTCTTCACGACCGATAGGCAGAGTCATTACTAGTGGGTTAGCACCTAGAACGTTCTTAACTTGGTCAACAACGTTAAAGAAGTCTGCACCCATACGGTCTAGTTTGTTAACGAAGATCAGACGAGATACTTCTGATTCGTTAGCATAGCGCCAGTTTGTCTCTGACTGAGGCTCAACACCACCAGAACCACAGAATACACCGATACCGCCGTCTAGTACTTTAAGTGAACGATATACTTCAACTGTAAAGTCAACGTGTCCCGGAGTATCGATAACGTTTAGGCGGTGGCCGTTCCACTCACAAGTTACCGCAGCAGACTGGATTGTGATACCACGCTCAGCTTCCTGCTCCATGAAGTCAGTTGTAGACTCACCGTCGTGTACTTCACCAGTTTTGTGGATTTTACCAGTAAGCTTAAGGATACGCTCAGTGGTGGTAGTTTTACCCGCATCAACGTGCGCGAAAATACCAATGTTTCTGTACTTTGATAAATCTGCCATTGTCTTACTCTGTTTATAAGGTATAAATTGCGCGCAGAGTATATCACAATCTGTAAAGACCGATACCTCTGCGTGCATGTGTATTAAAAAAAAGTTATCCGAACCCGACTCGATAACACGCTACCTTGGGAGAAATGGTCTCTCAAGGCTTACGTCATCAAGCTTCAACGGGTTTGGGAGTTGTTACCAGATCGCAGTTAATTTTAGCTGCTCTTGGTGATTTTTCGATGTCATTTCGCAAAATCATACTTTCGTTGGCGGTATTCTACCTGAATTCAAGCAAAAACCACCATTAAAGTTCATCAAATGCTGAAATCGCTTCTGAAAGCTTCTTCACGCCGTGTATCTGCATGCCTTCAATGCCGCCTTTTGGCATGTTCGCCGCTGGAACAATCGCTTTTTTAAAGCCGTGTTTAAACGCTTCCATTAAACGCTCCTGGCCACTGGGTACCGGACGAATTTCACCCGCAAGACCCACTTCACCAAACACAACCACATCTTTTGGCAATGGACGGTCACGGAAACTGGAAAGCAGTGCCATAACTAAAGCAAGGTCAGCGCTGGTTTCTGTAACCTTCACACCACCCACTACATTGACGAATACATCTTGATCCGCCATTTGAAGCCCTCCGTGCTTGTGCAGTACCGCTAGTAACAACGACAAACGGTTTTGCTCAAGACCAACAGCCACTCGGCGCGGGTTCGCCAGTTGGCTATAATCCACCAGCGCTTGGATCTCAACAAGCAGCGGGCGAGTCCCCTCCCAAACAACCATCACCGAACTGCCCGAGGTTTCTTCTTCACCACGAGACAGGAAGATAGCCGACGGGTTACTGACTTCTTTTAAGCCCTGCCCTGTCATTGCGAACACTCCCAGCTCATTCACCGCGCCAAATCGGTTCTTGTGGCTGCGAAGTGTTCTAAATCGGCTATCGGTGCCCCCATCGAGAAGTACGGAACAGTCAATAATGTGCTCGAGCACTTTAGGGCCAGCTAACGTACCATCTTTAGTTACGTGGCCAACAATGAAAATCGCCACATTGTTTTGTTTTGCATAACGAGTTAATGCCGTCGCCGATTCGCGAACTTGAGCCACGCTACCAGGAGATGACTGAACATCAGCCACATGCATAACTTGAATCGAGTCGATAACCATCAACTTTGGCTGTTCTTTTTCAGCGATTTGGCAAATACGATCGACATTGGTTTCAGACAACATTTTAAGATGCTCTTTAGGCAGCCCTAAACGAGAAGCTCGCATCGCTACCTGCTGAAGCGACTCTTCGCCAGTAACATAAAGCGTCGGCATCTGTGAGGATAACCAACACATCGCTTGCAATAGGAGTGTCGACTTACCCGCACCAGGGTTACCACCAATCAGAATCGCTGCGCCTGGAACCACGCCGCCACCTAACACTCTATCTAGCTCTTTGAAGCCGCTGGTAAAACGTGGCACCTCTTGCAGGTCAATCTCAGACAGTGTTTGAATTGTCGATTCGTTTGCACCACCAGCATAGCCCGTTAGTCGCTCGTTGCGCGCGACTTGCGGAGATGCTGCTAAACGCACCTCACTGATCGTATTCCAACTGCCACAAGCATTACATTGCCCCTGCCAGCGTGGGAAATCTGCGCCACAATCATTACACACATAAGCTCTTTTCGCTTTTGCCATATTTTGAACTAACCTACTTACTCTGGTGCTATAAATGCACTGGGTTGCATTAATTATTGATTAATCTATTAGTTTTGAGCATCCAAACGCTCAAAGTATTGTCAAGTTATGACAATACACAAAGAATAAGGTGCAAGAATAACTTATCTTTCTTGTACATACCGTTAAGGTTTTCGGCATGGTAGCCGATATAGGGCATTACGCTGTACTTATTTTGATGAAATCCATCATCACAGGGACACTTTAACAAAACTCATGCAGCAAACAGAAATACTTTCCATCGCAGAGCGCTTGATATCAGCCTATCACGCAGAAGACTTCGAACTAGTGCTGAATCAAGTCACCGAAGGTGAATCTCCTTCTACCAAGTTGTTGGTAAAAATGGAGCTCAACCGTCTTATGGCACCGTGTCACAAGCGTATAGACTTACGTGGTCGCGTATCAACGAACTGCCACGAATATCAATTAGACGGACTGTCTCACTGGCTCGACGATCGTGCATTTAACTCCTACCATCACCTAACCCGGAAATACGGCGGTTATACAGAGGGGGTGTGGGAGCTTTTGGTCGATAAAAAAACCCTTAGTAACCTTGGTGATGAGCAGCGCAACGCCCACCGCGGCGATCTCACCGATCCACAAAGCCCATATGCTGCCAGCCCAATTAACTTAGGGTATGACCTAAAACGCAAAGAATGCCGTTTAAAAGTGGAATCGCAAGTCTCCATAACACTAGAAAATGGTGAAACCATCATTGGCCTCAGTGTCGACCTATCGAGTTCCGGTGCCAAATTCAAAGTCCCAGGCACCTTTGACTACGATTTAGGCCAGATCATTAGTGTGAGTTTCGATGAGCTTGCCGAAACCAGTCAGCTTAAAGAAATCACCAAGCCGATCGAGTATCGCGTTCTAGGCGTCGATGGGCTGCATGGCGTCTCACCTGTGAAATACTTGCGAACTCTAAGACTAACTCGCACTAACGCGGTTGAGCTTGTAGTTAATAACATGCTCAATACTGAGTCCAAAAAAGTTCGCCATGACAACCAAGATCGCATTACTCGTGCCCGTACCCGCGGTTTTGAACACACCTATCTTAAGCATGCTTGTAATCTACCGCTGTTTTTCAGCGGCAATGATCTTAAGGTCGCCTTGCTTACCGAAAACAACCAAGACATCTGGCGTTATTGGAATGACGAGCGTAACCAGCAATCACTGGCCTCATTATTCTCCACTGAACGTATGGAGATGTTGGTAAAGGCCGGAATCAAAGGTTGTAGCAACGTTCTTTATACCTTTACCCATGAGCACAACGGCATGAAGCTGTTTTACTCAATGATGATGCCAGAAGCCGAGCGCCAAGAGCGACAACTGTTCTGGCACGTGGGTGGACGACGCGCTAGCTGGCGCGCATTCCGTCTATCGGTGTTTGAACTTTCCACCGACGACATGCTGACTATTTCAAAACATTACGGCGAACTGGTTGGGCACGATGAAAAACTGACCCACTTTGGTATTTTGCAAGAGATCAGTGACGACAAGTCGGCCAGTGACTATCTGTTTACCGAAAAGCCGCGTCTACCAGCCAGTTCTTTGAACCGGTTTAGGCACCCGAGAAACGTCAAATCGCAGCCGCGTGGCCTGTATTTTGATGCAAAATCTCGTCGCAAGGAGCCCAGATATCAGTTTCGCTCCCCACTGGTGACGACAACACCGGACGGCACCACTATAGCAGGCGCCACGGTCGACTTATCCAAACATGGCGCCAGCATTCAGCTCACCGAGCCGCTTAACATACCTTCGGGCTCTCTTGTCTCCATCGACTATCTAGAGCTAAAGCGCTACAACCAACGTATTCCACTTAACCAGGTGCCCTACGAAATCGTTCGTTTATCTGCAGATAGGAAGACCATTCACCTTAAAATTGTCGAGTCAGGTAAAACCGTCAAGACCATTGCGTTTTTCCGCGGTATTATCGAGAGCAATCAGGACAAATT
The DNA here is from genome assembly GCF_050337275.1 of Vibrio wakamikoensis. Classification (NCBI taxonomy): domain Bacteria; kingdom Pseudomonadati; phylum Pseudomonadota; class Gammaproteobacteria; order Vibrionales; family Vibrionaceae; genus Vibrio; species Vibrio wakamikoensis. Next base: position 127,164 of record NZ_JAKJST010000024.1, read on the forward strand.
GGTGGCTCAGCAAGAGATCTTGCCAAGCTCATCACTACTTGAAGCCCTGCATAATGTACTGCTTGGAAAGATGGTCTCGACACCCGTTTACGTCGATAAACGCGGCACATCTGTCAAATGTCGCTCGGTTGGGGTTAACTTCCCACTTCCTGGTTACTTACAGTTTTTTGAGCGTATCGGTCACGAGCAAAAGCTTGCGCTCGAACCTATCTTCAAAGGCCGCAGCAATTCGCTATTAGCTGAGCCTCTCAAGCGAAAGCCGGGAGCTAAGCCTGTCGCATTCGAACTGTACATAGGTGTGCTCAAGCTTGGGGATAGGATCCAATCGATTCACACCAAAGTACGCGATGAATTTGAATCAACCCAACAACGCATCAACTTTATTAAAGATGCGCTCAATATGGGGGAGCTCTATATCCTCCGGGTTACTTCAGGCCCAGTGTATGATGCCTTGACCACACTAATGAAAAAAGACATCAATGAACTATTGTCGTTAAGCCTCAGTCATGCGCGAAATCTTGAAAATGAAATGACCGCCATTATTGGCTATTGCGAATTGGTAGATATCACAGAAGAAGTGTTGATTCGCCTAGAGATGAATAGCTAACCGCGAAGCCTTGAACCGCTTACGAAAAACGGCCCCTGCTAGGGTAATGCCGATCAGTTAACAACTAAATGATCGGTTGAACGATCCATTCAAAGTGTCAAAATCCGAGTGTATTCAATGCACTCGGATTTTTTTTATGTTTTTAAGACAGGCTCTTAACCAAGTTCATCAATTCTCTGCAGAGCAACTTTCGGGTTTATCTGATCTGCTTTCTCCAGAACTCATTTCCCAGTGTTTGGAAGATACAGGAATTACGACTATTCGCAGACGAAGGTTACCAATGGAAATGATGGTTTGGAGTGTTGTTGGGATGTCTCTGTATCGC